>JAQTXO010000204.1 GCA_028688765.1 Acidiphilium sp.
GAGCTATCATGGCATCGCGCTGAACGTGGCGCCCGATCTTGCGGCCTATGGCGGCATCGTGCCGTGCGGGATCAGCGAGCACGGCGTAACCTCGCTGGCCGATCAGGGTGTCGAGGTGACGATGGCGGAGGTCGATCGCGCATTGCGGGCGGGGTTCGCGGCGATTTTCGAGTGAGCGGTCAGATCGTGGCGCTGACGTCCTCCAGCAGGATCGCCCAGCGCTCGTGATCACGCCAGTCTCCGTCGATGAACAAATATTTCGGGGAAAATCCCTCCAGCCGGAAGCCGAGCCGGCGGACCAGCCGGATCGACCGCTGATTGGCGGGCTGGATGTTCGCCTCGACCCGGTGCAGCCCCGCCGCCTCGCGCATGTGGATAAGCCCGGCGCGCAGGCACAGGCTCATCAGACCTCGGCCCGCGGTTTCCGCCATGCCGTAATAGCCGAGATAGCAGGAGCGGAAATTCGCCTGCACGATCTCACTGAAATTGAACACGCCGATCACCTGCCCTTCGGCGGTCAGACCGATCATCGAAATGGCGCGCCCGGTGGCGAGACCGGCGTACCAGTGGTCGAACGCGGCGCGGTCGCACGGCGGCGCGACCCAGGGCGCATGGTAGGCCCGGTTGGCGCAGTTGGCGGCGATCAGGGTTTCGGCGTCGGATTCGGCGACGGGGCGCAGGATCATAGCGGCAGCACCATCGCGACCCGCAAGCCGCCGAGCGGGGAGTCGTCGAGCCTGATATCCCCGCCATGGGCCGCGATGATATCCCGCGCGATGGCGAGGCCGAGGCCGATCCCCGCCGCGCTGCCGCTCTCGAACGGGCGGAACATCTGCTCACGCCGTTCGGGCGGAATCCCCGGCCCGTCATCGTCGATGCAGATCCGCACATTGCTGCCGCCTTCCGGTGCGGCGGAAATATCGATCCGCCCCGCATGGCGGGCGGCGTTGTCCAGCAGGTTGGTCAGCACCCGGCGCATCGCCTCCGCGCGCAGGACCACCGGCGGCATGCTGGCGAGAGCGAGCGCGATGGTGGCACCGCCGCGCGCGGTGCGGGCGGCGACCTCCTCGATCAGCAGGGCAAGGTCGGTCGGCTGCGGCTGCTCACCCCCCTCACCCCGCGCAAAGGCGAGATAGAGGCTGATCAGCCGTTCCATCTCCGCGATATCGCTGGTCATGCCGTCGATATCGGCGGCATCCTCGGGCAGCATCGCGATCGCGAGGCGGAGGCGGGTCAACGGCGTGCGGAGATCGTGCGATACGCCCGCGAGCATCGCGGTCCGCTGCGCGAGGAAGCGGCGCACCCGGTCCTGCATGCGGTTGAAGGCGGTGCCGGCGCGGCGGACCTCGGTTGCGCCTTCGGGGCGGATCGGGCCGGTGTCGCGCCCCATGCCGAACGCCTCGGCCGCGAGCGCGAGACGGCGGATGCCGCGCACCTGATTGCGCAGGAACAGGATGGCGATGGTGAGCAATATCAAGGTGGTGCCGCCGAGCCAGGCGAAGAATATATAGAGCGCCCCGATATAAAGCCGCTTGCGCGGCACATCGATGGTCAGCACCCCGTCGGTCACCTGGATATCGACCCGCACCATGCCGGGCGGCCCATGCCAGACCAGCGCGAACGGACGCCCGAGACCGGTGGAGAGGGCATGGGCGAGATCGGTATCGACCGGCCCGAACGCGTGGGGCAAACGCCGTGGCTTCAGCACCCGCCCCGGATGGAAATGGAACGCGAATTCGAACCGGTAGGCGGCATTGGCGAAAATCTGCTGCCGCGCATCGGGGTATTCATCGGCCTGATCGAGCACAAAGGCGATTTCACCCGCGACACTGCCGGCGAGACGGCGGGAGAGCGTATCGAGATGGCTGCCGTAGAAAATCTGGAGCGCGACACCTTCGAGCAGAATCAACGGCACCACGACGATCAGCAACGTGCGCCCGAACAGGCTGCGCGGGAGGATTTTGCGCAGGGCACGGTCGGGTTCGAGGCCGCGCGGGGCTAGGCGCATGGGCGGCGAGCAAGGGACAAGGCTTCTTTTTTGACAAAAAGAAGCAAAAAACTTTTCTTAATCTGGGTCACGGGCGTTTTCAAATGCGAAAGCCCAGCGAATAAAAGTTTTTTTGCTTCTTTTTTTACAAAAAAAGAAGTGCTTCCTTGATTTGCCCGCGTCATGGCCCCCCCGTCATGGCCCCGGCTTGAGAATATATCCCCGGCCGCGCACGGTTTGCAGGTAGCGCGGTTCGCGCGGGTCGGCTTCGATTTTGCGGCGCAAGCGGGTGACCTGGACGTCGATTGCGCGTTCGCCGGCTTCGTCCATGCCGAGAATCTGTGCCAGGGCTTCGCGGGAGCGCACTTCGTTGGCGCGGGTCGCGAGCACGCCGAGCAGGGCGGTTTCGCCGCCGGTCAGGCGGATCGGACCGCGTTCGGTGAGCAGTTCGCCGCGTGCGGCATCGAAGCTCGCGGTTCCGAGTTGCACCGGGCCGCCGCTGCTCGCCGCCGGGGTTGCGGTGCGGCGGAGCATGGCGCGGATGCGAAGGAGGAGTTCGCGCGGGTCGAACGGCTTGCCGAGATAATCATCGGCCCCGGCTTCGAACCCGGCGATGCGGTCTTCCGGCGCACCGCGTGCGGTGAGCAGCAGGATCGGCAGCGAGGGGGCGCGATCGGCGCGGAGGTGTTCGGTGAAGGCGAGGCCGGATTCATCGGGCATCATGACGTCGAGCACCAGCATGTCGGGATCGACGACGCGGAGGGTTTCGCGCGCGGCGGCGGCGCTTTCGGCGGTGGTGACGCGAAACCCGTTTTCGATCAGGTAGCGCGACATCAGGGTGCGCAGGCGGGCATCGTCGTCGACGAGCAGGATATGGGCGGCGGCACCGGTCATTTTCGGGCGGCGCGGGAGGCCTCGGCGCGGTCGAGCCAGATGCGGGCCGAAGGTTTCATCATGCCGCGCAACACTTTGCGGAAGCCCTCGACCGCCGGGCCGCCGGCCTCGCGGAAGGCCATGCTCAGGCGCTCGTATTGAAGGTCGAACAGGCGGCGTTCGAGTTCGACGCCGGCGGGGGTGAGCGAGAGCAGGCGCTGCCGCCGGTCGGTCCGGCCCGGGGTTTGCTGGACGTAGCCCTGCCGGATCAGCGGGCCGAGCACACGGGCGAGGCTTTGTTTGGCAATGCCGAGGATGTTGAGCAATTCACCGACCGGCAGGCCGGGATTGCGGCCGATGAAGTGCAGCGTTCGGTGATGCGCGCGACCGAACCCCATATCGGCCAGCAGGGCATCGGCCGATTCCACGAGGTCGCGGTTCGCGAAAAAGATCATGTCCTGCGCGAGGCGGACTTCGTCTTCGCGGAGGAACAGGAGCCCGGCCATCGGGCCGGATTGAGCGGATTTTTCATGCATGACGCGCTCATCAATACCGGTATGGGTGATATGTGATAAGACAGGGTTTATACCGGTTTGTAAAACGCGATTATGGCAATGCGGTGGCTCCTTCGGCGCGGCTCTTGGCCTCGATGCCGCGACATTCTAAGGAAGACCCATCGTTTGCAAGCGTCCGCGCCGCTGCGGAAGAAAGAGGAACGCGACACCATGAGCCTGATACCCTTCGACGACCGCGACGGCATGATCTGGTGGGATGGCGCGCTGCGCCCGTGGCGCGAGGCCAATCTGCACGTTCTTTCGCACGGGCTGCATTATGCGTCCGCCGTGTTCGAGGGGGAGCGGTCGTATAATGGCAATATCTTCAAGCTGCGCGACCATACCGAACGGCTGATCGCCTCCGGGCGGATTCTCGGTTTCGAGATTCCCTATAGCGCCGAGCAGATCGATGCCGCCTGCAAGGAGGTGCTGGTCGCGAACAATCTGACCGACGGCTATATCCGCCCGCTCGCATGGCGCGGGGCCGAGCAATTATCGGTCTCGGCGCAGGCAACCCGGATTCATCTCGCGATCGCGGCATGGCCCTGGCCCAATCTGTTCGGCGCGGACCGGATGAAGGGGATTGGTCTTGGACTGGCTGAATGGCGCCGGCCCGACCCGCGCACCGCGCCCACCGCCTCGAAAGCGGCGGGGCTTTACATGATCGGCACGCTGTCGAAACATGCCGCGGAGGCGCAAGGTTTCAACGATGCGCTGATGCTGACCTGCGACGGGCATGTCGCCGAAGCGACCGGGGCGAACATATTTTTCGCGATCGACGGCGCGCTGCACACCCCGATCCCCGACAGTTTTCTCGACGGCATCACCCGCCGCACCGTGATGGCGCTGGCCCGTGCCCGCCAGATCACCGTTCACGAACGCCGGATCGACCCCGCCGAAATGGCGACTGCGAGCGAGGTGTTCCTGGCCGGAACCGCCGCCGAGGTGACGCCGGTGCGCCGGATCGGCGACCTCACCTTCACGCCGGGGGCGATGACACGGATGCTGATCGACGATTACGACGCGCTGGTGCGGATGTCGCCCGCCGAGGTCGCGAAACGGGCAGCCTGACCGCGCGGTGACGATCCCGCATTTTTCGGATCACGCGGCCAACGAGCGGACCTTTCTCGCCTGGGTCCGCACCGCGATCGCGGTGATGGCGTTCGGGTTTCTGGTCGAGCGGTTCGATATTTTTCTCAAGATCGCGAGCAAGTCGCTCGGCAAGCATATCGCCGTGTCCGGGCAGGTCACCGGCAGTCTGGTCGGGCTGGCGCTGATCATTGCCGGGGCGGCGATGGTGCTGACCGCGATGATCCGGTTCACCCGTATCCGCAGCGCGATTGCCGATGAGACCATCCATGAGGCGGAGGGCGACAAGCTCGACCTCGTGCTGGCCGGGTTCATCGTGGTGCTGGGGATCGGGCTTGCGATCTATCTCGCGATCACGATGCTGCACGGGGCGAAATCGGGCTGACGGGGCCGGGCTGAGGGACAACGCCCGGCTGCATTGCAGGGTTTGCTCATGTCCTGCGCCGCGCTGCGCGGGTAAACGATCCCGATGCCGAGTTCCTCGCAAACCCTGTCAACCGCTGCCGTCGCGCCAGCCGTCGGGCGGTTGCCGCTGCTGCTCGGCTTCCTGATCGCGATCGGGCCGGTCTCGGTCGATATGTATCTGCCGGCGTTTCCGACGATCGCGCGGGATTTTCATGACGCCGCCGCCCCCGGGCTGACGCTGGCGGCGTATTTCGCGGGGCTTGCGATCGGGCAGATGACCCAGGGCCCGTTTTCCGACCGGACCGGACGGCGCTGGCCGATCCTGATCGGGCTCAGCATCTACACTCTCGCCTCGCTCGGCTGCGCGGCGGCGTGGAGCACCGATTCGCTTTCGGCGTTCCGGCTGCTCGCCGCGTTCGGAGGCTCCGCCTCGGTGGTGGTACCGCGCGCGATGGTGCGCGACGTGGCGGACGGGCCGGCGGCGGCGATGCTGTTCTCGCGGCTGATGCTGGTGATGGGGGTGGCCCCGATCATCGCACCGATCCTCGGCAGTGCCGTGGTTTCGGTCGGCTCATGGCGCTGGATTTTCGTGATCGCCGCCGTCTATGGCGTGGCGGCGCTGGCCCTCGTGTGGTTCAAACTGCCCGATACTCTGCCGCCCGCGCGGCGCAGCATGGTCGGGTTCCGCTCGATCCTCGCGCGGTATGGCCAGATCAGCGCGGAGCGGCATTTTCTCGCGAATGCCCTTACCGGCACCTTCGCGATCGGCGCGCTGTTCGCCTACCTGACCGGTACGCCGGGCGTGTTCATCGGCGAGTTTCACTGGAAGCCGCTGGAATATGCCGCTTTGTTCGGGCTCAATGCGACGGTGTATATCGGGTTCAACCAGTGGAACCCGCATCTGGTCGCGCGGGTCGGGCTGCGGCCGGTGATTTCGGCCTCGGTGCTGCTGCTGCTGGCGGGGACGGTCGGGCTCACCGTGGCGGCAATGCTCGGCACCGGAGCGGCCGCGATCGTCGCCTCGTTGCTGGTGTGCCA
>JAQTXO010000205.1 GCA_028688765.1 Acidiphilium sp.
AACGCCGAAGGACTGATGCCCTCGACATCCATCGCGTGCCCCACCTTCCGCAGGATCGATTGGTAGGTCTTGACCGTGCCGGCGGTGTAATTCTCCGCCGCAAAACTCTCGGCGAACGAGTCCAGATACGGCTCGATGCAGGTCTGCAAATATTGAGGCATGATCGTCGTGCTCCATGGTTGTTGGAGCGACGAAGATTATGCCGAATGGGATTGGTGCGATCATACCGTCAACCGCGCCCTGCCGAGCAGATGCGGCATAATCCGGATCTCGGCATTATGGCCCTTATGCCGATGTCGGCATAACTCCCACGCGACGGGCCACCCGACCCGGTTGAACCGCCCCGACCTTGGCACGCCATTCGGATCGGCGAGCTATGCCCGCGAGGAGTTGCGCGCCGAGATCGCCAGCCTGATGATGGCCGATCGGATGGGGATCGGTCACGATCCGGGCCAGCACGCGGCCTATGTCGGAGGCTGGATCAAAGCGCTGAAAGAGGAACCGCGCGAGATATTCCGAGCCGCAGCAGATGCCGAAAAGATCGCCGGCTATCTGACCGATTTACGGCAGGAGCGGAAGGCCGCGCAGACCACAACCACCCTGGCCGCAACCGTTGCCACACCACCCACAGCGCCCACCGCGACACCGGAACAGGCATATTGGCAGAGGGCAGCCGAGCGGGGCCGTGCGATCCAGGCCGAGACCGCAGCGGCTCGCACGCCGGCTGAGCGAGCGGCGACGAACGACGCCTCAGTGACGGCGAGCCGATGACGATCGTGCCGTTCAGGAGACCGGAGCCACCACCAGCGGCGGCCGGCTGGAAACTGGTGGAATGCATCAAATTTCAGCCGAACGGCGAAATCCAGATTGTAATATTACGGAATCTGGGTACGGGCACGGAAACGCCGTTCTGTTACAGAATAATTTTAGGGACCGAGGTTTAGTAGCTTACGATTTGCCTATATCTGATTTAAATCACAGGGCGTTTATTGAATGGCGGACAGGTCTATTCAGGAATATTGTGGCGAGTATCTGGGCGAAGGCATCGACACTGGCAATCGAACGGGAGAGCCAAAATCCGCGATTTATGCGGATAAGGGCGATCATGCCCGACACGCTGGGAATGAATGATTTTTTTGATATTCTGGTGAAGAATGCCACACTATCAGGTGGCGTTATTACAGAATATAAAGAGCGAGATGATTTATAATCGTAGTTTTATAGTTTTATTAGTTAGGTATAAATACTTCACGTTTATGTGATAATGAGCTTTTTACTTGATCACTAGCATCACTGGCGCTACTTTCTAGCTTGTCGGGTCAATGGTGGCCCGCCGAGTTTGGAGAGTATCATGAACCGCGCATGGATTCTATTTCGGTCGGGCAGTCGGCTGGATTTGTTGAACCCGAAACCAAATGCCTGGACAGACAGTGATTTGGCGATCGGCCTGGCACGCACCTACCGTTGGGGCGGGCAATCCGCCTGGGATTTGCCGCTATCCGTGGCCCAGCACAGCCTCACCGTGCTCGCGATCCGCGAGGCAGGCCGCAGGCAGCTCACGCCAGCCGAGGCGATGCGCGAGTTGTTGCACGACGCGACCGAAGCCCTGATCGGCGGCATCGACCCGATTACACCTATCAAACCGTTGCTCGGTGCGGCCTATCACGCGATCAACAGCCGGCTGCAAACAGCGGTCAACCAGCGTTACGAGCTGCCGGCCTGGACCGTAGCGAGTCATCGCGAGCACAAGATTGCCGATCGCCTGGCGGCCGCGAGCGAGGCGCATCATGTGGTTGGGTGGCGGAAACCGGCGGTGCGGCGGACGCTGGGGATCGAGGCCGAGCCGCTGGACAACGACCCCGTGACGGCCCCGGATGGAATGGAGTCGTGGGAACCATGGCCGCCCTACGTTGCGGCCGAGCGGTTTTTGGCCCGGTTACGGGCATTGCAGCAGGCGCGGACGCTGACCGGGGCGGCGAGGCGGGCGGCATGAGCCGGACCAGGCGGGCGAGCCGGCGGCGCGAGGATATGCGCCGCCTGTTCATGAAGCGCGTTTATTGGAAGCGCGCGCGGGTCGCGTTGCGCGCTGCGCTCGCACGGTTGATCGCCGACCGCGAGGCGCTGCAATGAGGTTTCGGCGGGGATACCGGATCGAGCCGTTTGTTGAGACCGGGCGGAAGCGCGCCGCCTGTGCCCGCTCGCAGCGCCGGGAGCGCGAGCTGTTTCCGCTCCTCGCACCGCTGATCGCGGCGCAGCAGCCGAGCATCGATGCCGTGATGGCGCAGCGGGCGATCGACACGGTGAAATGGCAGCAACGGACGCGCGACAAGAGGGCCGCCGACTGGAAACGCGCCCGCGCCAAACTGGCGGGCTACGGTGCAAACACCAGGGCGGCGATGCTCGACTACTGGAACCGATGCAAATGGCCCGCCGATCCCGGCTACCTTCTGGACATGATGCACATGTTCGACACCGGTCGTCTGAAACTCGATTGAGCGCGCGCTTGCCTGCACCGCGTAGCGGTGCAATGGCTAACGCCATGCGCCGCCCCACGATACTGCCTGCCCAGCCGCCGACGCCGGCAGAGATTCGCGAGGTTCTGGCGCGGGCGAACATGACTCAACTCGCGTTCGCAGAGTGGATCGGGGTTTACCCGCAGACGGTTCGGACCTGGCTAACCGATCCGGGCAATCAGAGCCGGCGCGAGCCGCCCCGGATGCTGTGGTTCGCCCTATGGGCGGCAGAGGCGGATGCAGAGATCGCCGACGAGTAGACGGCCACAATCGAACGTTTACGGACATGCTGAAATCAGATGCCCAAAAGTTAGGGTGAATCGGTTTTTGCACTGTCCATCATATCGGGCATCAATTCCGGACAGTTCGATGCGGTCAGGACCGTGGTAGCAAATTCGCCCAGCAACTCGGCCAGCAGCTCGGCATCGCGCGCCGCGTCGAACGGGTCGCGACCGACGCCACTGATGATCGCGTTTTTCAGCCAGAAACTACATGCCGGATGTGTGAGAGTGCGCGCCATCCGCTCGGACATTTTCGATGTGTCGGGTGGCACGTCGCCATCGACCAGGGATTTATACTCGCAGACCGACTCCCACTTTTTTTTGGCGAGTTGAGGGGAGACCGGGGTCTGATGTCGGGACAAAAACCCTAATTCGTTCAATCCATCTGCCAGCCCGGCGAATGTTTCACCGTAGCGGTAGAGCATGTCAGCAATCGCGGCGTGGTGGGAGTACATCCAGCGAAACAGCAGCAAGGGCGATTTGCGGGCGATAGCCGCCTCAATTACAGCCAAATAATCCGCCGAGTCATTGTCCATCACAGTTTCCCTCAGATAAACGGTTCATCACGCGAGGTCCGAAACCGCAACGCGGACGGATAGACCCCGGCCATGGCGAGCATCCGATGCTGGCGGAGGCGATAGTGCAGCACCGTCAAACCGCGCCCGACCACCATGGCGACGAGGCCCGCGCCGAGCATGAACAGGTTTTGCCGTTCGGTGCCGGGGGATTGATATTGCAGCAGGGCCGCCGCGAAGATGCAGGACCAGGCGAACAGCTTGACCACCCAGCGGAACCACAGGGCGAGCAGGAGGAATTGCATGCCGATTTCCCCCAGGATCGCCGGGACCAGGCGGCCGAGGCCGAGCACCAGGCCGATCGCGATGCCGCCGACCCAGGCGAAATAGCGGCCGAGCAGCGAGGCGGCGGTGCGGGCGAGGCGGGAGCGGGTGGACTGGACGGCGACCTGGTTCGACATGATCATTTTTTCCCATTCGGAGCTGATGGCACGTAGGGGGTGATCCAGAGCCACATATTGCAGGCGGTGCGACCGTCCTGTTTGGCGAGGTTTGCGCCGTGGCAATCGCTCATGATCAACCGGATCGGATTATCTTCGATCAGCTTGTTCCAATCCGCGTAGGCGGCCGGGCTGCGTTTCAGGAGCGCCGCCCGTAGCGCGATCGTAGTGCGATAGATTTGATCGACATTGTGATGACCGGCCTGATAACCGCGCCAGTATCCGATGCTGGCGCTGGCGACGATGATCGCTAGGGCGGCGAGGGTGGCAAACATGATCGAGCGCCACCAGACGACGCGGGACATTTTCGTCAGTTCGGCGGAGGCACGGGCACCGATCGAGCCGATCAGGCTTTGCGCCATTTCGGCATGGGCTTTGGCGACATCGGCTTGCGCGGCGGAGACGGCGCGATCGAGGGTTTTATCGAGGCGGGTCTGGACCTCACGCACCGCGTAAAAATCGCGCTTGGTTGTCATCTGATGCAGGGTTGCGGTCGAGGCGAACGCGGTCAGGAATGTCCGCAGGGCACGGAGTGAGCCGGCGATCGGATCATCGTTCAGCGCCGCCTTTTGTTCGGCCTGCAACAGCGAGTCTTGTGCGGCCCTCACATCCGCATCGGGATCGAACGGTTTGTCGCCATTCACGGCATCCATGAGGCCACTCCGGCGAATTGCTCATCCATGGCGCGCAGCCAGGTGTTGACCCGCGAGCGGTCGAATATGCCGAGGGGAGGGTTGGTCTGACCGTCCCGCGCCGCGACGAAACTTGCGGTGCGGGCTTCGACCGCATCGGCCGCGAACAGGCGGGGCATCCAGATCGGGATTGCGCCGCCGGCAATCTGGCTTTTGTAGAGATCGGTGGCGAGGACGCGGGCGAATGCCTGATCGCGGGCGGTGCCAAGGGGGGCAACGCCTTCATTGAGGACGATTGCGCGTGCCAGTGGATTGAAGCCGAGTGCGGAGAGGGTTGCGGCCGGGGTCAAATCCTCGGGATGCGGGCCGACGAGGTAGAACATCACCATCGAGAGGCCCGCATCCTCTATCATTGCATCAAAGCCGGGCATTTCACTGGCTATGGTGCGGAGGATGGTATCGCCGCCACCGAGATCGATGATGGCGGTGCTGCGCTGGGCTATCGCGTACTCAATAAATTCCTGTAGCCAGTCCCGGACGGCGGTTTGATTGAAGCTGTTCGGCCGGGCCACGGCCTCGAAATAGGTTGAGAATGTCGCGTTGGTCGGATCGATATCGGCCAGGAGATGCGCGCGATCGGCCTTTTGAGCGGCCTCGGCCAGCCAGCGGAGGAACAGGGTTTTGCCGGTTTTACCCCGGCCGGCGGTGAGGATGATTTTCGGCCGGTCCGACAGATCGATACCCTGGACGACAGTTTCGATCTGGGCCTGCCCGGTTGTGATGAGGGGTTTGATGTCCGCCGGGGGCACGGCATTATTAATCGCACCCGGCTGGAACGGGGCCGGCGAGGACTGCCGGGGGGAGGGTGATTTTTTTCCGGAGACGGGTTCAGCCATCGCAGACTCCTATTTGGGTTTTTGGCCGGGCTGGGGGCACCAGCGGGGATCGTTGGGATCGGCCGGTGCGGATGGATCACCCAGCTCACGCAGTTCCTCGGGCGACACGCCTCGACCGCCATTTCGCATTTTGGCGAATTTGAATTTGGGTTCGGCTGGGGGCGGCGCGGGAACAGGATCAACTGGGCGAGGCGTGGAGGATGGCGTGGAGGATTTTGATGGGGGGAGTCTGGCTGATTTCGCGGCATGGGTTTTTTTTGCCCTGCCCCAGCATTGTCTGACGTTTTGCGGGGAAAGAGGTTTGCCGCGCGCGTTCAGGAATCCCAGCTCGGTGACATATCCCGCAAACGCTAACCAGTTGACTCGAGCGAGAGAGAGAACGCGGTCCAATTCGTCGTGATTTTCGATCATCCACATCACGAGGGGAGCGCGGGTGCCGGCGGCCGAGTTGAGCCGGCGAGTCAATTCCAGGGGATCGAACGGCGGAATTTTTGGCGGGCTGTTCATGCCTCATCGTGTGGGGTTTCGCCCAGTTTGTCAAGTATCTGATTATAAGTACGCTCATAATCAGCGTTTTTCGCGCTTCAAAATAGGCTTATATTTTT
>JAQTXO010000206.1 GCA_028688765.1 Acidiphilium sp.
ACCCATCTGAACGGCAGGAAGCTCGATCAGTTCGATCTGCCGAACGAGGCGGCGGCGCTGGCCGCGAAGGCTGCGGTCGAGCGCGGCGCGTTTTCGGTCGTCGCGGTCGAGAAAAAGCGCACGCGGTGCAATCCGCCGCCGCCCTTCACCACCTCGACGCTCCAGCAGGATGCCTCGCGCAAGCTGCACATGACGGCGCAACAGATCATGCGGACGGCTCAGCAGCTTTACGAGGGGGTCGAGATCGGCGGCGAAACCGTGGGTCTGATCACCTACATGCGGACCGATGGCGTGCAGATGGCGCGCGAGGCGATCAATGCGGTGCGCAGCCAGATCGGCACGGCGTTCGGGACCGAATATCTCCCCGCCGCGCCGCGCGAATACCAGACCAAGGCCAAGAATGCGCAGGAAGCCCATGAGGCGATCCGCCCGACCGATTTCACCCTGACGCCGGAGCGCGCGGCGCGCCACCTCAACAACGAGCAGGCACGGCTGTATGAACTGATCTACAAGCGCGCCCTCGCCTCGCAGATGCAATCGGCGGAGATCGACCAGACCAGCGTGGATATCGGCGACGGGTCCGGCACGGTGTTGCGGGCCACCGGCTCGATCCTCGCGTTCGACGGGTTTTTGAAGCTCTATCGCGAGGAACTCGAGGACAATGCCGAGGACGAGGACTCCCGGCTGTTGCCGCCGATGGTCAAATCCGACCCGCTGAACCGGGGCAAGGTGACGGCGGATCAGCATTTCACCCAGCCACCGCCGCGCTATTCCGAGGCGACACTGGTCAAGAAAATGGAGGAGCTGGGGATCGGGCGGCCTTCGACCTATGCCTCGATCCTGACCGTGCTGCGCGAGCGGAATTACGTGCGGATGGATGCGCGGCGGTTCATTCCCGAGGATCGCGGCCGGCTGGTCACCGCGTTTCTGGTGAGTTTCTTTGGCCGTTATGTCGAGACGGGGTTTACCGCGGCGCTGGAGGAAAAACTCGACGAGGTCTCGGATGGCAAGCTCGACTGGCGCCGGGTGATGCGGGATTTCTGGGTCGATTTCTCGAACGCGATCGACCAGACCAGGGATTTGAAGATCGGCGACGTCATCGATGCGCTCGATGAGGAGCTGGGCCCGCATTTTTTCCCCGCGCGCGAGGACGGCACGGACCCGCGTGTGTGCCAGGCCTGCGGCACCGGGCGGCTGGGCCTGAAGCTGGGCCGCTACGGTTCGTTCATCGGCTGCTCGAATTATCCGGAGTGCCAGTACACCCGCAAACTCGCGATCGACGGCGCCGAGGACGGCGGCGATACCCTGCGCGACGGCATGAAGGTGCTGGGCGAAAACGCCGATGGCATTCCGGTCACGCTGCGGCGCGGGCCTTATGGCCTGTATATCCAGCTCGGCGAGCCCGATCCGGAGGACAAGAAGGCCAAGCCGCGCCGGGCGGCGCTGCCCAAGGGCGTCACCGGCGATGGTCTGACGCTGGAACAGGCGCTCGGCCTGCTGTCACTGCCCCGCGTGGTCGGGGTGCACCCTGAGACCAAGGCGGAAATCCAGGCCGGGATCGGCCGGTTCGGTCCCTATGTGAAAATGGGGCCGATTTTCGCCTCGCTCGATAAGGACGACGATGTTCTTGCGGTCGGTCTGAACCGGGCGGTGATGGTGCTGGCCAAAAAGCAGGAAGGCATTCGCGAGTTGGGGCCGCATCCGAAAGGCGGCGATCCGGTGATGGTGCGCAAGGGGCGGTTCGGGCCTTATGCGCAGCACGGCAAGACCGTGGCCAACCTGCCGCGCGGCACCGAACTCGATACGATCACCCTCGATGAAGCGATCGCCCTGCTCGCCGAGAAGGGCAAGACTTTGGCACCGAAGGGCAAAAAAGGCGGCAAGGCACCGGCGCGGAAACCGGCCGCCGAGGGGGCGGCACCGGCCAAAGCGGCGGCGGCCCGCCCGAAACCCAAAGCAAAATCCAAGTCCGCGTCCAAAGCGAAAGCGAAGCCCCAACCCAAGGCCGCGCCCGAACCCAAGGCCGCAAAAGGCTGACCCTGCGATCGAGCCGCTGGCGGCTCGATCGGGTCGGGTGGATCGGCTGCTGGTTCAGCGCTTGCAGAACGTGCCGATCTGCGGGCCGCCGTTCAGGCAGCCGTTGGATTCGACGGCGAATACCTGGGTCTGGTTGTTGTTCATCACCACGACCTGATGGTTTTCGAGCTTGTAGGTGCCTTGGGTGGTGGTGCCGGCGACCTGGACCTGAACCTCGGTTGCGGAGATGAAATCGAGGGTCGCGCCGACGATCGGGCTGGTCGATTGCGCGACATAGGTGCCGCTCATGTGCCGGCCGCAGGCGGCGAGCGCCAGGGTCATCAGCAGGGCAACCGGCAGGATCGATAGTTTCATAAGCGATTCTCTTTCAGGACAGGGGGAGTACGCAACGGGCGGCCAACCCGCCCGGCAGACGGCTAACATGGGCATTCACGGTTTGGTGAAAAAGGGGCGCTCAGCCGAGATGGTGTTCGACGGCGGCGGCCATGGTGCCGGCGGCGCGGAGGATCATGGTCCGATTATCGGCCTTGACCTCCATCGACCGGACCATCAGCGGCCTGGGATCGCCGATGCGGTCGAGTTCGCCGCGCATATAGATGATCAGATCGCTGACCTTGTGGACCGAGCCGATGAACACGTAGCGTGCGCCGAGCTGCCGGGCGGCGGCGATGATGCAGCTGCGGCAGGTCGAGGGATGCTGGTAATCGTGGGCGATCGCGGCGATCCGGCGGCGGCTTGCCGGGCTGTCGATCACCGTGACCTTGCCATCGGCCCTGATCACGTGTGCCATGCGCGCCGCCCCCTCGGCGAGCCAGCGCTTCTGGTCGGCGACCATGAAGGCGCGATGGTCGGCCGAGGTGTCGAACAGGTCGAACGCCTCGATCACCAGTCCCGGCCGCGCCGGGGGTGGTGCCGCGATGGCAATGGTGCCGGTGCTTGCGCCGATCAGCGCCGTCATCGCGCCGGCCAGCACCCAGCGCAGAGGTTTCGTGATCGGCATGACGTCACCCACCTGTGATTGTATCGCGAAGTCGAGGCTAGGCGGCATCGGGGGATGCGGCAAGCCTTCATCCGAAAGGGTCGAACGACGATGACGCAGCGGTGAACAAGGCGGCTTCGGCCTCCCGGCGGCGCAGCAGGCCGGGCAGCACCACGCCACCGGCGTAATCCCAGCGCACGAACTGCGCGGCGGCGCCGGCATAGTCGCCCTGATTGAGCAAGGTCAGCAGGGTCGAGCGTTCGAAATTGCCCGCTCCGACATTGTAGACGAAATCGGCCAGAGCGGCCTGCTGGTTGACGTCGAGCGGCACGGTGACCACGGCGTTGACCTCGTCAAGCGCGCTTGTGAGATCGCGCTCCACCAAAGCCAGCGCCTGATCACGGGTGACCGGCGCGGTATCGGCGGTGACCGGATTGCCCCAGGCATCGACGGTCGAGCCGTAGCCGATCGACCACACGCCGCCGGGGTCGCGATAGGGTTCGGCGCTGAACCCCTCGAACGGTTCGACCAGCTGGGTGGCGGCGAGCTGGAGCGGGTCGGACGAGAGCGGAAAATCCATGGGACAGGTCTCCTTACGATGAGAAATCGACTTGCCACGAGGCCGGGGGGGTGAGAAACCTCTCTTGCAACCTGTGAGTGCATCAAATGATCGAACATGATCGCGCGCGGCTCGACGCGTTCAGGATGGCGGCGATGACGGCGGACCTCGTCAGCTTCGATCTGTTCGACACACTGGTGCAGCGGGCGGTGTGGCGGCCGGAGGATCTGTTCGCGCTGATGGCAGCCTCGGTGACGCCACCTGCGGATCGCTGGTTTGCTGCAGCGCGCGGTGCCGCCGAGGCATCGGTGCGGCGGCAGGCGGGTGGGCGGGAGATCACCCTCGCCGCGATCTACGACGTCATGCGACGCGAGGCCCCGCCGGGGTTCGACCCCGATGCGGCGATGGCGCGGGAGGTTGCGCTGGAGATCGAGGGTGTGGCGGCGGACCCGCTGGTCGCCGAGGTGTTTCGCGCCGTGGTTGCGGCGGGACGGCGCGTTGTGATCGTGTCGGATATGTATCTGCCGCGCGCGGCGATCGAGGCGATGCTCGAACGGGCGGGACTGGTCGGGCATCGGCGGCTGTATCTGTCGAGCGACACCGGCCTCACCAAGGCAGGCGGGACGGTGTGGCCCGCGATCCGCACGGATTTCGGATTGGACCGGGAGGCGCGGATCGCTCATTGCGGCGATCATCCGGTCGCCGATGGCACCATGGCGCGGCGGCACGGCGTCACGCCGTTTCTGCTGACCCCGCCCGATCGGCGAGGGGCTGCGAACCGCTATCCGCCGACCGGCGACGCCGTGGCCGACATGCCGCATGCGTTGCTGCGCCGCGCACTGGCCGCCGATCGGGGCGATCCGTACTGGCTGACGCTTGCCTATCTGGTCGTGGCCCCCGCCGCGATCGGGATGGCCGGGATGATCCATGCCAAAGCGCGGGCCGAACACCGCGGCGTGTTTTTTCTGGCGCGCGACGGGATGGTGTTTCAGAAGGCCTACGAGGCGGCGTGGCGCGGCGCGGATATGCCGGTGTCATCCTATGTCTGGTCGTCCCGGCGCTGCCTCAACCTCGCATCGATCACGACGCTGGAGGCGGCCGATCTGGATTTTCTGACCTCGGGGGTCAGCGAACTCACGGTGGCGGATTACCTGCGGCGCGCCGATCTCGACCCGGGGGCCGACGAAGTCGCGGCAGCGCTGCGACGGCAGGGGGTGAATGAGGCGACCGGAGTGACCGGGGCCGGGCCACGCGCGGCGTTGCGGGCGGTCTTCGCCGATCTGTCCGGCGCGATCGCGGCGCGCGCGGCGATCGAGCGGCGGGATCTGCTGGTGCATCTCGATGCGCTCGGGCTGTTCGACGTGAAATCGCTGGTGGTCGATCTCGGCTGGCACGGCTCGCTGCAACGCGCGTTGCTGCGCTTGGGTACGACGGCGCGGGGGCAGGCGCCCGATATGGCAGGGGTGTATCTCGGCACCAGCTCGGCGCGGGTGAAGGGCTTGGCCGCCGAAGGGTTTCTGTTCACCGACGGAGCCCCGGCAGCGGCGGTGGCGGCGACGGTCGGCCGTTCCTACGAGGTGCTCGAATTACTGTTCTCGGCCCCGGAATCCGGGATCAGCCACGTTGCCTGCCGCGATGGCGTGGCCGTTCCGGTGCGGATCGAGCAGGCGGAGGAAGCGCCGCGCCTCGCGATCGCCGCATTGATCCATGAGGCGGTGGTCGAGGTCGCGCGCGCGATGCGACCGTATCTCCGCCCCGAACACGTGGCGATGCTGCGGGGTATCGCCCTGTCCCGGTTGAGCGCCCTGCTCGAAAACCCTGACCGGAACGATGCGACGCACTTTGCGCTGGTGCCGCATGCCGAGGGGTTCGGCGTTTCGTCCTACCGGCCGATCGTGCCGCCATCCTCGCGCCTGCCGCTCGCGGCGGCGCGGGCGGCGCGCACCGCCTTCTGGCCGGCCGGGTTCATGGCACGGCTCGACCCCGGCTCGCGCTTCGCCGTGCGCGCGATCAACAGGGTGCATCGCCGGATCAGCGCCACAGCGTGATCACCAGACCGCCGGCGCAGATCAGGCCGCCGCCGATCATCAGCGGCAAATCGGGGCGGATGCCGTAGCCGAACCGGTTGACCAGCTGGGCCACGATGAAGAACAGCACGACATAGACGCCGAGCACCCGCCCGAAATCCCACGGGCCGAGATTGACCACGATGCCGTAGGTGGCGAGCACGAGGGCACCCCCGATCAGCCACCAGAGCCGCGCCGGTCCCGACGCGTGCAACCCGTTGCGCATCAGCGCATCGCCGGTGACCTCAAGCGTGGCTGCGACCGCGAGCAGCAGCAGGAT
>JAQTXO010000207.1 GCA_028688765.1 Acidiphilium sp.
GCTTGCGGCAGCAAGGCTTGCCAAACAAGCTCACATGCGTTCATACATATTTACATTTTGCGATGTGGGGTTGCGATGAGCCAGTTGCGTGAGGAGATCGACGACGACGATACCGGACGGGCGGCACTGGATGGCGATGGCATGGATGAGGGGCTCGAACTCGATGCCATGACCGCCAATGCCATTATGGCGACGCAGTTTTTACGCTGCATCGCCAATCCGCATCGGCTGATGGTGTTGTGTCATCTGACCCATGGCGAGGCGTCGGTCGGGCAGTTGGAGCGGGAACTGGGGATTCGCCAGGCGCATCTTTCGCAACAACTGGCCCGGCTCCGTCAGGATGGTCTGGTGACCACCCGACGGGATTCCCGGACGATCTACTACGCGTTGGGCAGCAGTGCCGCGCGTGAGACCGTCGGGTTGGTTTACCGGTTGTTCTGCACCGCGACGGCGGGAGTGCCGACCGGCAACGGTTGACGCTTGCCGGCTTCGGCCCGGGCCGCGAGGGTACGCACGCCCCACATTCCTGCAAGCATCGGGATGATGAAGACGATCACCCGTGTCGGGTCGAGCGGCAGGGCGACGATGGCCGGACCGGGGCAGAGGCCGAGCAAGCCCCAGCCGGTACCGAACAGGGCCGCGCCCGCCAGCAGTTTCGCCGTGACGCCACCGAAGGGCAGGCTCGGGAAGCTGGTGCCGAACAAGGGATGGGCCATGCGCCGGGCGATGAGGAATCCGACCGCCGCGACCGCGATGCCGCCGACCATGACGAAGGCGAGGCTGGGGTCCCAGTGAACGGTGAAGTCGAGGAAGTTCAGGACCTTGGCGGGATCGGCCATGCGGGAGAGCAGCAGACCGGCGCCGAACAGCAGGCCGGATGAGAAAGCGACAAGGGTACGACGCATTAGAAGCCACCATATGAACGGGTGAGGAAGACGACCAGGACGGCGACGGCCATGAAGGTCATGGTCGCGGTGATCGAACGGGGCGAGGCGCGGGACAGGCCGCAGATGCCGTGGCCGGAGGTGCAGCCGCCGCCGAGGGCGGTGCCGATACCGACCAGCAGGCCGGCACCGACCAGCAGGGCATCGGAGCCCTGAAGGTGGATGTCCGGGGCGACGCCGAGTGCGCGGGCGAGGATGCCGGAGAGCAGCAGGCCGGAGATGAAGGCGAGACGCCAGTCGCGCTCGGCGCGCTGGACCAGGCCACCGACGACGCCGCTGATGCCGGCGATGCGACCGATGCCGAGCCAGAGCACGGCGGCGGAGGTGCCGATCAGCAGGCCGCCGGCGAGATCGAGACCGGGCGTGAAGGCGGTTGGGAAGGGTGCGGGAAGGAGCATTTTATCACATCGCGTTCAAAGGGATTTTCAGGTAGCGCCGACCATTGCCCGAAGGATCGGGCAGGTCGCCGCCGCGGATGTTGACCTGCAGCGAGGGCAGGATCAGCACGGGAGCCGCGAGGGTCGCATCGCGCTTCTGGCGCATCGCGACGAATTCATCCTCGGAGATGCCTTCGCGGATCTGGACGTTTTTGGCTTTCTGCTCGCCGACCGTGGTTTCCCATGCCGGTTCGCGGCCACCGGGCTGGTAGTCGTGCGCGGTGAACATGCGGGTTTCCGGCGGCAGGGTGAACAGGCGCTGGACCGAGGCGTAGAGCGCATGGGCGTCGCCGCCCGGGAAGTCGCAGCGCGCGGTGCCGTAATCGGGCATGAACAGGGTGTCGCCCACGAAGACCGCATCGCCGATCAGGTAGGACATGCAGGCCGGGGTGTGGCCGGGCGTGTAAATCGCTTTGGCCTCGATGGTGCCGACCTTGAAGCTCTCGCCGTCCTGAAACAAATGGTCGAACTGGCTGCCATCGGTCTTGAAGTCGATGCCCATGTCGAACATGTCGGCGAAGTTGCTCTGGACCGGGGCGATCTGGCCGCCGATGCCGATGATGCCGCTGCCGATATGCTGCTGGAGATACTGGGCGGCGGAGAAATGATCGGCGTGGACGTGGGTTTCGACGATCCAGTCGATGGTCAGATCATGCGCCTTGACGGCGGCGATCATTTCATCGGCGGAGGTGGTCGAGACGCGGCCGGCTTTGGGGTCGTAATCGAGTACCGAATCGACGATCGCGGCATGTTTGGTCGCGGGATCGATCACGATGTAGCTGATCGTGTTGGTGGCCTTGTCGTAGAAGGACAGGACCTCGGGGTGGTTGTTCGGCTGGGTGTTCCGTTGGGTGTTCATGGGTGCTGACTCCTGGGCAGCGAAAAACATTCGTTGGAGCGAATATGTAGTCGGGACACGGGGATGTCAATACATTTTAATTAGGCGAAGTATATAAGAGATCGGCAATGTTGAGGCAAAGCCACGCCTTGCCGAGGCGCCGGACAATCGACCGAATCCGCGGATGATCTGGTGCAAAGGCGGCGATGGGCTGGTTTCAGGACCGCCCGATGAGGCTGCGCCCGCCCATGTAGGGGCGGAGAATTTCCGGAATCGTAATGCTGCCATCCGGATTCTGATAGGTCTCCATCACCGCGATCAGGGCGCGGCCGACCGCGACGCCGGAGCCGTTCAGCGTGTGGACAAAATCGGGCCTCGCCGGTTTCGGGCCGGATTGCGCCGGGCGGTAGCGGGCGTTCATGCGGCGGGCCTGAAAGGCGCGGCAGTTCGAGCAGGAGGAAATTTCGCGATAGGCCCCCTGCCCCGGCAGCCAGACTTCGAGGTCGTAGGTTTTGGCGGCGGCGAAACCGGTGTCGCCGGCGCAGAGCAACATGCGGCGATAGGGCAGATCGAGGCGTTCCAGCACGGTCTCCGCGCAGCGTGTCATGCGTTCGTGCTCATCCGCGCTGGATTCGGGGGTGGTGATCGAGACCATTTCCACCTTCCAGAACTGATGCTGGCGCAACATGCCACGCGTGTCGCGGCCTGCCGAGCCGGCTTCGGAGCGGAAGGAGGGGGTGAGTGCGGTGAAACGGAGCGGGAGTTTGGCGAGATCGAGGATTTCACCGGCGACGATGTTGGTGAGGGGGACTTCGGCGGTGGGGATCAGGTAGCGGCCATCGGTGGTCTTGAAGAGGTCCTCCTCGAATTTCGGCAATTGGCCGGTGCCGAACATGGTGGCCTCGTTGACCAGCAGCGGCGGCGAGACCTCCGTGTAACCATGTTCGGTGACGTGCAGGTCGATCATGAACTGACCGAGGGCGCGTTCGAGCCGGGCGAGGTCGCCCCTGAGGACGGTGAAACGGCTGCCGGCGATTTTGCCCGCAGTGGCGAAATCCATCAGGCCGAGGGATTCGCCGAGTTCGAAATGCTGTTTGGGGGGAAAGTCGTAATTGCGGATGGTGCCGCTGCGGGTTTGTTCGACGTTGGCGGATTCATCGGCGCCATCGGGGACATCGGGATCGAGGATGTTGGGCAGGGCTGAAGACATATCACGAAGGCCGTTTTCGATATATTCCAACTGGTTCTCGATTGATAAAATATAAGAACGAATTACGGCACCTTCCTTTTCTTGACCTTCAGTATCTCCGCCGCGCTGCTTTAATTGGCCGATCAGCTTAGCATTCTGATTCCGTTTGGCTTGCTCTGTCTCCAAGTTGGAAATCAGCGATCTACGTAAATTACTTTCCTCTCTGAATTTTTTGAACGCCTCAGCGCCCAGCCCACGTCGCGCCATTTGGCCTTGGAAGGCGTCGGGGTTGTCACGGATCGATTTGAGGTCATGCATGAGGGCGATGGTCCGGGGTCAGGGAAGGAAGGAAAGCGGTTCTTTTTTGCAAAAAAGAACCAAAAAACTCTTATTCGTAAAGGAAGGGTCGCGTAGCGGAGCGACAGTTTTTGCTTCTTTTTTCAAAAAGAAGCGCTTGCTTCCTACTCATCGACCACCACGCTCTTCGGCTGCACCAATTTCACCGCGAAGATCGAGATTTCGAACAGGGCGATCAGCGGGATGGCGAGGCCGGTCATGGTGAAAACGTCGGGCGGGGTCAGGATGGCGGCGACGATGAAGCAGCCGACATAGGCGTAGCGGCGGTATTTGCGCAGCCCGGCGGCGGTGATGATGCCGACCTTGCCGAGCAGGGTGAGCAGGACCGGGAGCTCGAAGCAGAGGCCGAAGGCGAAGATCAGCTTCATCACCAGATTGAGGTAATCGGAGACGCGGGGCATCACGTCGATCTGGAAATGGTGGTTGGCCGGGCTCGTCTGAAAACTCAGGAAAAACCGCCATGCGTTTGGAAATATGAAATAATATGCGAGAGCGCCGCCACCGAAGAACAGGATCGGCGTCGCGATCAGGAAGGGCAGCAGCGCGCGTTTTTCCGAACGGTAGAGGCCGGGGGCGATGAACAGCCAGATCTGCGAGGCGATCACCGGGAAGGAGACGAAAGCGGCGGAGAACACCGCGACCTTCACATAGGTGAAGAAGGCCTCATAGAGGGCGGTGTAGATCAGTTCGGGCTTCTGGCCGCGCTCCTCCATGATGTGGACCAGCGGCTGGGCGAGAAAATAATAGACGTGCTTGGCGTAGTAGTAGGAGACCAGGAACGCGATGAGGAAGGCGAGCGCCGACCAGAGCAGGCGTTTGCGCAGCTCGGCCAGATGGTCGAGCAGGGGCATTTCCTTGTCGTGGATCGGATCGTGCGGCGCGTCGCTTGCGGTCGGGTCGATATCCATGGCTCCGGTTTACCAGAGACGCGTGCCGGGGGGAATGAAGGCGGGCACGGCGCGGTGGCGGATTTCGTTGGGCGGGATGAAGGCGGGGGCGTCGATGACGGGTTCGGGTTCCGGTTCGATCTCGTCGGCTTCGATCATGGTGTTGTCCATGTCGTGCGGGTCGCCGCTCGCGGGGTCGAAGGCGTGGCGGAAATCGCCCTGCGGGTCGATATGGCGTTCGGCGAGGCTGCCGAGGTCGAAATTGCGGATGCTGCGTAAATCATTGCCGATATCGGCGAGATCGGCCTCGCGCATCAGGTCCTGGACATGGCCCTGGAAATCGCTCGCGAGGCCGCGCATCTTGCGGATCGCGGCGCTGGCGGTGCGGATGGCGACCGGGAGGTCTTTCGGGCCGATGACCACCAGCGCCACCATCATGATGACTAAAATTTCTGTCCAGGAAAAACCGAGCATCTTGACCTACGTTGACCGGCCTTGCTTGACCGGAGCGTGTGCTAGCAGAGGTCGGGCGCAGGTCAAAGTGCGGGGGGTTCAGGGGTGGGCGCGGGTTCGCTGACCGGAGCGGCGGGTTCGACCAGGAGATCGGTCCGTTTGGGCAGGTCGCGCAGGGATTTCAGGCCGAACTGGGTGAGGAAATGCGCGGTGGTGGCCCAGAGCGCGGGGCGGCCGGGGGCTTCCTTGTGGCCGGCGGGGGTGACCAGATCGGCTTCGAGCAGGGCGTCGAGCGTGGTCTGCGACAGGCTGACGCCGCGCAGGTCTTCGATTTCGGCGCGGGTGACCGGCTGGTGGTAGGCGATGATCGCCAGGGTTTCCATCGCGGCGCGGGGCAGGCGGCGGGGGATTTCGACGACGCGCTTGAGGTCGGGCGCGAGGTCGGGGGCGGTGCGGAACATCATGCCCTGCCCGGCTTCGACCAGTTCGAAGCCGCCGCCGGCATGGTGGGCGCGGATCGCGGCGAGGGTTTCGTCGAGATCGGCGGTGTCGGGCAGGAGGGTGGCGAGGGTGCGGAGCGGAACGGGGTCGCGGCTCGCGAAGATGACGGCTTCGAGCAGGCGCTCGGCATGGGGGCGCGTGGTCATGATGCGGGGGTGGGTGTCGGGTGCAGGGATCGCGGGGCGGCTTCGGTGGCGCGGAGCAGGATCGGGGCGAAATCCTGGTCCTGGCGCAAGGTGAGGACGCCGTTGCGGGCGAGTTCGAGGCTCGCGATCAGGGTGCTGGACAGCGCGGCGC
>JAQTXO010000208.1 GCA_028688765.1 Acidiphilium sp.
ACTGCCTTGGTCAGCAGCTTCATGCCCTGTTTTTCGAACTGCTTGTGCATGAAGGCCGAGATTTCCTCGTCCTCGACCGGGAGGATGCGCGGCAGGGCTTCGATCACCGTAACCTCCGCCCCCATGTTGCGATAGAAGCTGGCGAATTCGATACCGATCGCGCCGGACCCGATCACCACCAGCGATTTCGGCATCATGTCCGGCACCATCGCCTCGCGATACGACCAGATCAATTTACCGTCCGGCTCCAACCCGGGCAGAATGCGGGCGCGGGCGCCGGTTGCGAAAATGATGTGGTTCGCGGTCAGCGTCGCCACCGGCTTGCCGTCCTTTTCAACCGCGAGCGTGTTTTTGCCGGCCAGCTTGCCGGAACCATCGAACACGGTGATCTTGTTCTTTTTCATCAGATGCGCGACGCCCGAGGATAGTTGCTTCGCAACCCCGCGCGAGCGCTTGACGACCTTGGCGAGATCGAAACGTATATTGTCCGCCGCAAATCCGAACTCGCCGAGATTATGCAGCAAATGGTTGATCTCCGATGAACGGAGCAGCGCCTTGGTCGGGATACAGCCCCAGTTGAGGCAGATACCGCCTAAATTCTCGCGCTCGACCAGCGCGGTCTTCATGCCCAACTGGGTCGCGCGGATGGCGGTGACGTAGCCGCCCGGCCCGCCGCCAACCACGATGACGTCGAATGTCTGATCAGCCATGAAGGGTCTCCTGATTGGCGAGGGCCGCGAGCGCCGCGAGCGCCGCGCCTTTGACGCGATAGCGCGTCCATTCATCGAGCGGTTCGGCACCGAGGGATTTGTAGAACGCGATGGCAGGCTCGTTCCAATCGAGCACCTGCCATTCGAGCCGGGCGCAATCGCGGCGGATCGCCTCACCGGCCAGATGCCGCAGGAGCGCCTTGCCGATGCCCCGGCCCCGCGCTTCGGGTTTGACGAACAGATCTTCCAGATAAAGCCCGGCCTTGCCAGTCCAGGTCGAGAATGTCGTGAAATAGACCGCGAAGCCGAGGATGTCATCGGCGACGGCAACGACCGCGCGGGCCAGCGGCGCATCGCCGAACAAGGCCGCATGGAGCATCGGCGCGGTCATTTCGACGGCATTGGGGGCGCGCTCGTAAATTGCGAGATCGTGAACGAGGCCGAGCAGGGCGGGCACGTCATCCGGTTGGGCCGGGCGGAGGGAGATACTGGCCATCAGGAAGGGAAGGCTTCTTTTTGTAAAAAGAAGCAAAAACTTTCATTTATCCGGGATCGGGGCGCACGGACGCCACAGCCTACCGCCCAGCTCAGAAGAGTTTTTTGGTTCTTTTTTTCAAAAAAGAACACCTTCCTCGCCCCCTTAAAGCATCAAACTCAACGGCGCCTCGACGATCGCCTTGAACGCCGCGAGGAACTCCGCCCCGATCGCGCCATCGACCACGCGGTGATCGCACGACAGCGTCACGGTCATCACCGTGGCGATCGCGAGTTCCGACCCGCGCACCACCGGGCGTTTCTCGCCCGCGCCGATCGCGAGGATGGCTCCTTGCGGCGGATTGATGATGGCGGAGAAGCTGGTGATGCCGAACATGCCGAGGTTGCTGATCGAGAACGATCCACCCTGGAATTCCTCGGGTTTCAGCTTGCCGGATTTGGCGCGGGCCGCGAGGTCCTTCATTTCATTGCTGATCGCGGCGAGGCCTTTCTGGTCGGCCTTGCGGATGATCGGGGTGATCAGCCCATCGGGAATCGCGACGGCGACCGAAATATCCACATCGTGATAGCGGATCATGGCCTCGTCGGTGAAGCTGGCATTGGCGGCGGGCACGCGCCGCAGGGCGATCGCGCTGGCCTTGATGATCAGGTCGTTGACCGAAAGCTTGAACGCGCCCGCGCCATCCTTGGGGGACTGGGCATTGAGGTCGGCGCGCAGTTTCAGCAGGGCGTCGAGTTCGACATCCATCGACAGATAGAAATGGGGGATCGTCTGCTTCGCGGCCTGAAGCCGCTTGGCGATAACCTTGCGCATCGAGGAATGCGGCACCGCGTCGTGCGGCGCGGTGATCTCGGCGGGCTTCGGCGCCATTGAGGCGACAGGTGCCGCGACCGGCGCTCCGGCCGCTTGTGGCACACTGGCCGAGGCGGCGGGCGCCTTGCCGCGCGCCGCATCGATATCGGCCTTGACGATGCGCCCGTTCGGCCCGGACCCTGTAATGCCCGCGAGATTGAGCCCCGCCTGCTGCGCCATGCGGCGCGCCAGCGGCGAGGCAAAAATACGCTCGCCATGATCGCTGGTATCGTGCCCGTTCGCCTTGGGTTCGCCGCGCGGCGCAGGGGCCGGCGTCGCCTCGGCGGCGGCCTTTGGTGCGGGAGCCTCAGCTTTTGGAGCCGGAGCCGCTGCCGCGCTCGGCACTGCCTCACCGGCATCGACCAGCACGGCGATCGGCGCGTTCACCGCCACACCTTCGGTGCCCGCCGCGACCAGGATCTTGCCTAGCACGCCCTCATCGACCGCCTCGACCTCCATGGTCGCCTTGTCGGTCTCGATCTCGGCGATCACATCGCCGGATTTGATGGTATCACCCTCGTTCTTGAGCCATTTCGCGAGGGTGCCCTCGGTCATGGTGGGCGATAGGGCCGGCATCAGGATGTTGGTGGCCATGGCAGCGCTCCCGGTTCAGAATAGTTTTTTCACGGCATCGACCACCCAGTTCGGCTGGGGCAACGCCAGTTTTTCCAGATTGGCGGCATAGGGCATCGGCACATCGAGGCCCGAAACCCGGGTCGGCGGCGCATCCAGCCAGTCGAACGCGTGCTCGGTGATCTGCGTGGCAATCTCGGCGCCGATGCCGGCAAACGGCCAGCCTTCCTCGACGCTGACGACCCGGCTGGTCTTTTTCACCGAGGTAACAATGGTCTCGATATCGAGCGGGCGGATGGTCCGCAGATTGATCACCTCGGCCGAAATCCCCTGCTGGTCGAGCAGGTCTGCGGCTTTCAGCGCGACATCGACCATCAGCGAAAACGCGACGATGGTGACATCCTCGCCCGGCCGCTCGATTTTGGCCTTCCCGATCGGCAGGATGAAATCCTCATCGGTCGGCACGTCGAATTTATGCCCGTAGAGGATTTCGTTCTCCAGAAAGATCACCGGGTTGGGATCGCGGATCGCCGCGCGCAGCAAGCCCTTGGCATCCGCTGCGGAATACGGTGCGACGACCTTGAGCCCCGGGCAATGCGCATACCACGACGCGTAGCACTGGCTGTGCTGGGCGGCGACGCGGGCGGCAGCCCCGTTGGGACCGCGAAACACCACCGGGCACCCCATCTGCCCGCCGGACATATAGAGGGTTTTCGCCGCCGAATTGATGATCTGGTCGATCGCCTGCATCGCGAAATTGAAGGTCATGAACTCGACGATCGGCTTCAGGCCGGACATCGCCGCCCCCACCGCCATGCCGGTGAACCCGTGTTCGGTGATCGGCGTATCGATCACGCGCGTCTCGCCGAATTCGTCGAGCAGGCCCTGGCTGATCTTGTAGGCGCCCTGATACTGCGCCACTTCCTCGCCCATCAGAAACACATCGCCATCGCGGCGCATTTCGGCGGCCATCGCATCGCGCAGGGCCTCGCGGACGGTGATTTCGTTCGTCGGTCCCCAATCCTTGTCGCTGGACGGGGCGGATGAAGGCTTCGGCGCGGCCCTGGGTTCGGATTTTGGTTCCGGTCTGGTCGCAGCAGCGGGTTCGGCTTCGGGCTTCGGCGCGGGCGACGCCGCCACGCTCTCACCCTTGGTGCCGAGCACGGCGATCGGCGCGTTGACCGCCACGCTCTCGGTGCCTTCGGGAACCAGGATTTTCAGCAACTCGCCCTCATCGACCGCCTCGACCTCCATCGTCGCCTTGTCGGTCTCGATTTCGGCCAGAACGTCACCGGATTTCACCTGATCGCCGACTTTCTTGAGCCATTTCGCGAGCTTGCCCTCGGTCATGGTCGGGCTCAGCGCGGGCATCAACACTTCAGTGCTCATGATTTATGCTTCCACCAGAATATCGGTCCAGAGTTCGGCTTCATCCGGTTCGGGACTCTGCTGCGCGAAATCCGCCGCATCCTGAATACGCTTCTTGATATCGTCATCGATCTTCTTGAGCGCCTCTTCGGTCTCGCCCTGCTGCTCCAGCGCCTTGCGGACCAGATCGATGCAATCATGCTCGGTTCGCATTTTCTGGACCTCCTCGCGCGTGCGGTATTTCGCGGGGTCGGACATCGAATGGCCGCGATAGCGATAGGTCTTCATTTCGAGCAGAAACGGCCCGTTGCCGGCGCGGCAATGCGCCACCGCCTGCTCGCCCGCCGCCTTCACCGCCATCACGTCCATCCCGTCCACCTGCATGCCTGGAATGTGCCACGGCGCGCCGTTCTGGCTGAGATCGCGCGAGGCCGAAGCGCGCTCGACGCTGGTGCCCATGCCGTAGCGGTTGTTCTCGATCACGAAAATCACCGGCAGCTTCATCAGCGCGGCGAGGTTGAAGCTTTCGAACACCTGGCCCTGGTTCGACGCGCCCTCGCCGAAATAGGTCACGCAGACCCGGTCGTTGCCGCGATAGCGATTGGCGAAGGCGAGGCCGGTTCCGAGCGACACCTGCGCGCCCACGATGCCGTGCCCGCCATAGAACCCCTTTTCCTTGGAGAACATATGCATCGAGCCGCCCTTGCCGTGCGAATACCCGCCGGATCGGCCGGTCAATTCGGCCATCACGCCCTTGGGGTCCATTTCGCAGGCCAGCATATGCCCGTGATCGCGATAGGAGGTGATGACCTGATCGCCCGGTTCCAGCGCCATCTGCATGCCGGTCACCACGGCTTCCTGCCCGATATAGAGATGACAGAAACCGCCGATCAGCCCCATGCCGTACAACTGCCCGGCCTTTTCCTCGAACCGGCGGATCAGCAGCATTTTCGAATAGGCGGCGAGCAATTCGTCACGACCCGGCGCCACAGGACGCGCCCCTTTGCGACTCGGTTTCGCGGATGCCTTAGACGCAGATTTCGCTTGGCGCGCAGCCATGATCCCCTCCATGCGGTCAGACTGTTCCTCAATCGCCGCAACGCGATCAAATGGCAAGCGCGGCAGCGGAAAAACATTGGTTGTGCAACGCAATATGAATGTTAACCGATTTATGGTTAACGCGCTTCATCCACTCGACAAATCGGGCAGACCGGCGGATCGGGGCGTCAGCGACGCAACCGAGACGCGCGCCAGTTGCGGTTCAGGGTGGCGATGGGGATTTGGACTCGACCTGCGGTTTGGCCCCCGGCGGCGAACCGGCCTGAGCCGCCGGGGGCGCGCTATTCGGGGCCGGCGGCGGCAGGGGCACCGCCAGATCGTCCGGATTGGCGAGATTGAGCACGGCGCGCGCCTGTTCGTTCAGCATGTCGCGGGCGATGGCGTGATGGCGCAGGGCGTCCACCCGCGACTGCCAGCGATCCTGTCGCTGCTTCACCGAACCGAGAGTGGCGGTATCGGTCGCGAGAATCGCGCGGTCATGGCGCTGGGCGGTGATGCCCCGCGAGCCGTTGATCGCATTGAAGACGAAATACCCGGTCACGATCAGCAGGAGGAGCGGCAGGATGATGCCGCGCAGACGACGCTTCACGACCCGCTATCCGCCAGGTCGCAACGGCCATTTCTACCGATGCTCGGTCCGGGACATGTCATTACGGCGGACAATGCCCGCCCGGTTGCCCGTTCCGCAAGGGGCGCAGCCGATTTTAACGCCATGCCCGGGCCGGTTCAGATGAAATTTCGGTCAGCCACATTTTGCCCGAATTGCCGCCCCTCCCCTGCCATGATGACTGCTTATATCATGGCGAGGTTAACAAGGAGTTTCGACCATGAAGATCGGAAGAGC
>JAQTXO010000209.1 GCA_028688765.1 Acidiphilium sp.
CGGCGGCCCGCTCCTGCGCCTTCTTCTTCGGTGCCGCCTGGACCGGCTGCTCGCGATATACCGGCATCGGCGCCAACCCGGCCTTGCCGAGGAATTTCGCCACCCGGTCGGTCGCCTGCGCGCCCTGGCTCAGCCAATGCGTCACCCGCTCATCGACCAGCCGCACCCGGTCCTCATGCTCTGCCGGCAGCATCGGGTTGTAGCTCCCCAGCCGCTCGATGAACTTGCCGTCCCGCGGGCTGCGCGCATCCGCGACCACGATATGATAGAAAGGCCGCTTTTTCGCACCCGCGCGGGCTAGTCTGATCTTCAACGACATTGTCTATAACTCTCCAAAGTAAACAAAAACTGAATCCCCAAAAAAGGGCAAACCTGAAACGGCCGTCTCCCACCGCAGACCAACGTTAAAACGGCCGTCTCCCGCCGCCTTGCGGCATCAACGCCGCCAACCCCCCGCGCGCCAGCCCCTTCTGGCCCAGCTTCGACGCGCGTTTCATCATGTCCTTCATCATATCGAACTGCTTGAGCAGCCGATTGACCTCCTGCACCGAAGTGCCGGACCCCGCCGCGACCCGCTTCTTCCGGCTCGCCTTCATGAGGTCCGGATTGGCCCGCTCCGCCTTGGTCATCGAGGCAATAATCGCCCCCTGCCGCTTGAGGATCGAGGTATCCAGATCGGCATCGGCCAGTTGCTGCTTGATCTTCCCGACCCCCGGCAACATCCCCATGATGCCGGAAAGCGAGCCCATCTTGGTGATCTGCTTGAGCTGTTCGCCGTAATCCTCAAGGTCGAACTTGCCCTTCGCCATTTTCTTGGCGAGTTTCTCGGCATTCGCCTGATCGACGTTTTCCGATGCTTTCTCGACCAGCGACACAATATCGCCCATGCCGAGAATCCGCCCGGCGATCCGCTCGGGATGAAACGGCTCCAGCGCATCGAGCTTCTCGCCCATGCCCATCAGCTTGATCGGCGCGCCGGTAATCGCCCGCATCGACAGCGCAGCACCGCCGCGCGCATCGCCATCCAGCCGCGTCATCACGATGCCGGTAATGCTCACCGCCTCGTTGAACGCGGTCGCGGTCACCACCGCATCCTGCCCGGTCATCGCATCGACCACCAGCAGCGTCTCGGCCGGATCGGTGGCGGCACGGATCGCCTTGACCTCGTCCATCAGCGCCTGATCGATCGAAAGCCGCCCGGCGGTGTCGAGAATGACCACGTCGAACACTTCGCGCCGCCCGGTCTCCATCGCCCGCTTCGCGATCTGCACCGGCGTCTCGCCCGGCACGATCGGCAACGACGCCACCCCCGCCCGCTCGGCCAGCTGCGCCAGTTGCAACTGCGCCGCAGGCCGCTGGGTATCCAAACTCGCCAGCAGCACTTTCCGGCGCTGCCTGTCCTTCAGATAAAGCGCGATCTTGCCCGACGTCGTGGTCTTGCCCGACCCCTGCAACCCGACAATCAAAAACGGAATCGGCGCCGCCGCATTGAGGTTGAGCGGCACCACGCCCTCGCCGCCCAACGCCTCGACCAGCGCGTCGTTGACGATCTTGACCACCTGCTGCCCGGGCGAAACCGCCCGCAACACCTCGGCCCCGACCGCCTGCAACCGCACCTTGGCGATGAAATCGCGCACCACCGGCAAAGCAACGTCGGCTTCGAGCAGTGCAAGACGAATATCCCGCATCGCCTCGATCACATCGGTCTCGGACAAAGCCCCGCGCCGGCGTAACCGGTCGAACACATCGCCAAGCTTGCCCGAAAGGGCGTCGAACATCGCTCACTCCTGCCCCTGCGAGGCACAACGAAAAAGGCGCCGCGGTGCGAAACTCGCAGCGCGACGGATCAGAGCGGCGACATATGCCGTAATCCGCCCCATTCCACAAGGGGCACGGTCACGAACATATCACTCCCGAATCCATTTGGCTTTTGACAAGAAAGTTGCAATATATGAGATGAAATGGGTGTTTTTGAGCAAGACCTCGACGTGAGCGAAGCGCGGCGCCTACGGGCGGTATCCCGGTTCGAAGGCGGCTGCCCCGATGCCGAAGCCACGTGCGCGCGCTTCACCCGCCTCGCCGGCACGATGTTCGACGTTCCGATGGCGGTGATTTCCTTGGTCGGCGAACAGACCGTCCAATTCCCCTCCCCGTTCGGCTTTCAGCCCCCACCCCTGCCCCGTGGCGGCTATTTCTGCGATGCCGTGATCGACAGCGATACGGTTCTGGTCGTCGAGGACGCCGCCTGCGACTGCGGCATGCTCGCCAGCGAACCCGCGGCTCATCTCGGGATCCGCTTTTACGCCGGCGCCCCCCTGATCGATCCGAACGGGCACCGCCTCGGTGCCTTCGCAATCGCCGATATCAAGGCCCGTCACGATTTCACCCCGGCGAAACAGGCGATGCTGGCCGAACTCGCCCGCGCCGTGGTCGGCGAGATGGAATTGCTCAGCCGCCTCGCCGAAAAGCGCAGCCTGACGGAACAATTATCATTCCGCCAGCAACTCGCGGACATCGCCGCCGCAGCGCCCACTCTCGGTGCCGCGCTCGACGACATGCTGCGCCATGCCGGCCTGATGCTCGGCCTGACCTATTTGGCCGTCTCGGAAGGCGATATCGCCGCCAGCGCGTTCCGCGTCATCGCCAGCTACGCCCGTCACCCCGAGGTCGAAGCCCGCCTGCTCGAGGAACGAAGCTCATCGTGGCGTCCCCTGTCAGAACTCAGCTGCGCCGAGGTCTTCACCAGCCAGGTCAGCGTCGATTCCGGCCCGGTCGGGCAGGTCGCCCATATCGCGACCTACCCCGGCTTCGCCCTCGCCGCCGCCTGCGGCACCCGCCGCCAGATATCGGTGCCGATCACCGTCGATGCGCGCCGCTTCGAGCTGTCGGTGGGTTATCCGGATGACGAGATCTCACCCGATCACGCTGCCCGCCGCAACGACCTCACAAGCGGCCTGACCACCGTGCTGCGCGGCCGCCTGCGCGAGGAGGCGCTGGCCCGATCCCGCGCCCTGCTCGAACGCGCCAACCGTGCGCTTCAGACCTTGTTCGCCGCCAACGAGTCGGTCGCGCGTGCCAACGATGAAGTCGCGCTCAGCCAGGCAATCTGCCAGCATGCCGTCGAAATCGGCCGCTATACCGCCGCCTGGGTCGGCTTCGCCGAAGCCGACGACGCCGCAACCCTGCGCCCGGTCGCTTTGGCCGGAACAGGGATCAGCCGGATCCGGGAGATCGTCATCTCCTGGGGCGACAATCGGTTCGGTCGCGGCCCCTCCGGCACCGCCGTCCGGGAAAACCGCCCGGTCATCGTCCACGACGTGCTGAACGACCGGCGAACCGAACCCTGGAGCCGGCATACCGAATTTCAGAGCTACACCTCCGCGATCGCCCTGCCGTTGTGCGACGAAACCGGCCAGACCTTCGGTTGCCTCACCCTCCTCGCCGATGATCGCGCCGATCATGTCGCCACCAGCGATCCCGGGTTCGACACCGAGGAAGTCCGCGTCCTCACCCAGTTGGCGCGCCACCTCGCCCTCGGCATCGGCACCTTGCGCACGCGGATCGCGCGCGATCACGCCGTCGCCGATCAGCGCCGCGCCGAACGCCGGCTCACCCAACTGCTCGATGCCAGCCCCACCGTGGTCTACGCCCTCGAACAAAGCGCCGGGACTCTCGCGCCCTTCGGCTGGACCATCGTCGAGGTCAGCCCCAACATCCAGCGCCTCTATGGTCACGCGCCGGACGACGTCGTCAAACCCGGCTGGTGGCTGCGGCACGTGCATCCGGACGATTGCGAAACCGTCATCGCCGCCGAACGCCGCCTGCACGAGACCGGACGGCTGGTCCAGCACTACCGGTTCGCCAACAGGGACGGCATCTACCGCTGGATGCGTGATGAGCAAATGCTGGTTCGCGGCGCCCCCGGCGGCATCGACCGCGTGGTCGGCGCCGCCGTCGACGTGACGGCCCAGTACGAGGCCAACGAGGAAATCCACCGCCTCGCCTATTTCGACCCGCTGACCGGCCTGTCGAACCGCGCCTCGCTGCATCAGAGCCTCAAGGCGGCGCTGGCCCCGCTCGCCGAGCCGCCCGCCCGGATCGGCGCGCTGATGTTCATCGATCTCAAAGGCTTCGAGGCGATCAACGACCGCCACGGCCACGCGATCGGCGATCTGGTGCTTGAAAAGGTCGCAACCCGCCTCGCCATCGGGGTGCGCCGCAAGGATCTGGTCGCCCGGCTCGGCGGCGATAAATTCGGCATTCTCCTCCCCGGTCTCGCCGAGGAATCGCCCCAGGCCGCCGCCATCGCCCGCCGGATCGCCGGAGACCTGCTGCGCGCCCTGACCGCGCCGATCCACGTCGCCGCCCATGAATGCCACGTCACGGCGGATGTCGGGATCACCCTCCTCAACCCCCTCTCGTCCACCGTCGAGGGCCTGTTCCACGAGGCCGATATCGCGGTGCATCAGGCCCAGCTCGCCGCGCACACCGCCATCATGTTTTTCGAACCGGCCATGCAGGACCGGGTCGCCCATCGCCACGCCATCGAGATCGCGCTGCGTCACGCGATCGATCACGACCGGTTCGAACTCTGGCTGCAATCCCAGGTCGACCGCGACGGGGCCATCACCGGCGCCGAAGCCCTCATCCGCCTCCGCCAGCCGGACGGCACGATCATGCCGCCCGATGCCTTCATCCCGGTGGCCGAAGCGACCGGGATGATCTTCGCGCTCGGCCGCTGGGTCTTCGCCGCCGTCGGTCGCATCCTCGCCGAACAGCGCGCCGCTGGCCACCCGTTGCGGATCGCGGTCAATGTCAGCGCCGCCCAGTTCCACGATCCCGCCTTCACCACCGAGCTCGAGGACGCCCTCGCCCGCGAAGGTGCCGATCCGCACGACCTCATCCTCGAAATCACCGAAACCACACTGATCGATCGCGGCGAGACGACCATCGCGAAACTCAACCATCTCGCTGGCCTCGGCATCCGCCTGTCGGTCGATGATTTCGGCATCGGCTATTCCAGCCTCGGCTACCTTCAGAGCCTGCCCGTCTCCGAACTCAAAATCGACCGCAGCTTCGTCCAGAGCCTGCCGGACAATGCGCGCGACTACGCACTCGCAGAGGCGATTCTCGCTCTGGCCAGCCACCTCGGCCTCGCAGCCGTCGCCGAAGGCGTCGAAACCGAAGCCCAGGCCACTTTCCTGCGCGACCGGAATTGCCAGACCATGCAAGGCTATCTGTTCGGCCGGCCGGAAGCCGCGGCCTCCTGGCTGAAAACCTCGTGGAACCGGCAAACCCGCCCCGCCATCGCTCTGGTTCCCTGACCGCCGCGCCGCCGCCCCTCGCAGATTGTTTCATCCTGCAACGCTTGCCAACCACCCTGACCGCCCACATTCTGCTATGATGATCACGAGCGGATGCCCCCTTCCGAGGAGAGACCGAAAGTGAACGAACGCAGACTGGGACCGTCGCTGGTCGTCTCGGCCATCGGCCTCGGCTGCATGGGCATGTCCGATTTCTATGCCGGGCGTGACGAGGCCGAATCCATCGCCACTATCCGCCACGCGGTCGAGCGCGGCGTCACCCTGTTCGACACCGCCGACATCTACGGCATGGGCGCCAATGAAACCCTGGTCGGCCGCGCCCTCGCCCCGTTCCGCGATCATGTCGTCATCGCGACCAAATTCGGCAATGTCCGCGACGCGGACGGCAGTTTCCGCGGCGTCTGCGGCCGGCCCGAGTATGTCCGCAAAAGCTGCGAGGCCAGCCTCAAGCGCCTCGGGATCGAAACGATCGACCTTTATTACCAGCACCGGGTCGATCCCGCAGTGCCGATCGAAGACACGGTCGGGGCCATGGCCATGCTGGTCGCGGAGGGCAAAATCCGCCATCTCGGCCTCT
>JAQTXO010000210.1 GCA_028688765.1 Acidiphilium sp.
TGGCGTCGATCGCGGCATCGGTGAAGTCGAGATGGACGTTTTCGGTCTCCATCAGCGCAACGTATTGCTTGAGGAGAGAATGTTCGGGTTCGGTGAGGATGCGGCGGAGATCGTCGCGCGAGAGCGGCGCGAGTTCGACGCGGATGGGCAGGCGGCCCTGGAGTTCGGGCAGGAGGTCGGACGGTTTGGCGACATGGAAGGCGCCCGAGGCGATGAACAGAATGTGGTCGGTCTTGACCGGGCCGTATTTGGTGGTGACCGTGGTGCCTTCGATGAGGGGGAGCAGGTCGCGCTGCACGCCTTCACGCGAGACATCGCCACCGCGGAAGCCGCCTTCGGTTTTGGCGCAGATTTTGTCGATTTCGTCGAGGAAGACGATGCCGTGATTCTCCGCGTGGGTGCGGGCGTCGGCGGTGAGCTGGTCGGTATCGAGCAGACGGTCGGCTTCCTCGCGGTTCAGCGCGATGCGGGCGGCGGCGACGGTCATGCGTTTACGGCCCTGCTGGCGGCCGAACATCGATTTCATCATTTCGCCGATATTGGCGGCACCACCGGGGGGCATGCCCGGCATATCGAGCTGTCCAATCATGTTGGCGGGGTTTTCGGCGACCTCGATGTCGATTTCCTTGTCTTCCAACTGGCCGTCGCGGAGCATGGTGCGGAAGCGGGATTTGGTATCGGCGCCGGCGCCTTCGCCAACCAGGGCGGTGAGCAGGCGTTCCTCGGCGGCGAGTTCGGCGCGGGCGGCCACGCCCTTGCGATTGGCGTCGCGCAGCATGGCGATGGAGATTTCGACCAGGTCGCGGATGATGCTTTCGACGTCGCGGCCGACATAGCCGACTTCGGTGAATTTGGTCGCTTCGACCTTGATGAACGGGGCCTGGGCGAGTTTGGCGAGGCGGCGGGCGATTTCGGTTTTGCCGCAGCCGGTCGGGCCGATCATCAGGATGTTTTTCGGGACGACTTCCTCGCGCATGGCTTCGGGGAGTTGCTGGCGGCGCCAGCGGTTGCGCAGCGCGATGGCGACGGCGCGTTTGGCATCGTTCTGGCCGACGATGAAGCGGTCGAGCTCGGAGACGATTTCGCGGGGGGTGTAGGTTGGGCTGTCGATCACAGGGTTTCCACAATCAGGTTATGGTTGGTGTAGATGCAGATGTCGCCGGCGATTTTCATGGCACGGCGGGCGATGTCCTCGGCGGTGAGACCATCGACGGTGAGCAGGGCGCGGGCGGCGGCGAGGGCGAAATTGCCACCGGAGCCGATGGCGATGATGCCGTCCTCGGGTTCGAGCACGTCGCCGTTGCCGGTGAGGGTGTAGGAATGGATGCCGTCGGCCACCGCCATCATGGCTTCGAGGCGGCGGAGGTAGCGGTCGGTCCGCCAATCCTTGGCGAGTTCGACGCAGGCGCGTTCGAGCTGGTTGGGGAAGCGTTCGAGCTTGGCTTCGAGGCGTTCGAGCAAGGTAAAGGCATCGGCGGTGGCACCGGCGAACCCGGCGAGGACGGCGCCGTTGCCGATGCGGCGGACCTTGCGGGCGTTGCCTTTGACGACGGTGTTGCCGAGGCTGACCTGGCCATCGCCGGCCATGGCGACCGCGCCGTTCGCGCGGACGCAGAGGATGGTCGTGCCGTGCCAGCCGACCGGATCGTGCGGGTTTTCCATGATTGGGAGATGGCATGGGTGGCGTAGAGAAGGAAGGGAAGCGCTTCTTTTTTGAAAAAAAGAAGCAAAAAACTTTTTGGGGTTGGGTTCCCGGCGGTGTCACCCGAATGGGCTAACGAACAAGAGTTTTTTTGCTTCTTTTTTTGCAAAAAAAGAAGACCTTGCTTTACTTTTACCGGTCGTGGTGTGTTGGTGACGGGCGGCGCAGCGGCGTGCTGGATAAGCAAAAAAGGACGATCAGGGATGCGTGAGGGGTTCGAGACCAGGGTCTATCATTATTTCGAGATCATCGTGGTGCAGGTGCTGACGCTGCTGATGGCGGTGGTGGTGACCGCGGCGCTGCTGCATCTGATTGCCAACATTCTGCATGATATTTTTTATACCAGTTTCGATCCGACCAATCCGGCGATTTTCCAGTCGGTGTTCGGGGCGATTTTTACCGTGGTGATCGCGCTGGAGTTCAAACGATCGATCCTGGTGACCAGCGAGCGGGCCGAGGGGTTGGTGCGGGTGCGGGTGGTGATTTTGATCGGGATGCTGGCGATCGTGCGCAAGCTGATCATTCTGGATCTGGGCAAGGGGCAGTCCGAGACGTTGTTTGCGCTGTCGGCGGCGTTTCTGTCGCTGGGGCTGGTGTATTGGCTGGTGCGGGATCAGGATCGGCGGGATCAGGCCGAGGGGTTGGAGTGAGGGTACGTCAAGATGACGTGATTAGTGGCGGTTGACCGACCGGGGACGGGATTGCGGGCGATTGGCGTGGATGATTTCGGAGAGATTGGTCGATCAGTCCCCAGGTCGGGGCGCGATCGGTCCAGATGAAACTTTGCGGACGCCCGAGACCGGGATCGTCGAGCGTTCCGGCGCGGATGACCATGAGACCGGAGCGACCGGATGACTCGCTGAACAGCGAAGTGCCGCAGTGGGGACAGAACGAACGCTGCATCGTGTTGCCGCTGTCGGCGGTGCTTTGATAGGACTGGAGGGCGCCCGTGATGGTCAGATCATTTTTGTTGAAGATCAGGTTGATGGAGGCATTGCCGGCGGCAAGATACTGGCAGTCGCGGCACCAGCAAGCCCGCGTTGCGATCGGCGCCGAGGTTGATTGAAAGCGGATTCTGCCGCAGAGGCAGCCGCCGGTTATCGGGCGTTCCATGATCGTGATGTGTCCGGGTTCATGTCAGTTCCTCGGCACGATATCAGGCGGGTGGCGGTGTCTGGCGGGGAAGGTTTTCCAGCGTGTGGTCGATCAGGCCCCAGTCGGGCGCGCGTTCAGTCCAGATGAAACCTTCAGGGCGGGCGAGCGATGGATTGTCGAGCGTACCGGCGCGGACCGCGACCAGGCCGGGCGCAGCGGCGGATTCGCCGAACAGCGGCGTGCCGCATTGGGGGCAGAACGATCGTTGCACCGCGTTGCCGCTGTCGGCGGTACTTTGATAGGTGCTGACCGTGCCGTTGATGGCGAGATGGTCTTTGACGAAAATCACGTTGATCGAGGCGTTGCCAGCAGAGAGGTATTGGCAGTCCCGGCACCAACAGGCGCGGCTGGCGAACGGCGCCATGTCCGATTGGAAGCTGACGCTCCCGCACAGGCAGCGTCCTGTGATAGTGGCTGCCATTGTTCTGACCTCCTGCACGGCTTTTGCGGAAGATTTTGGGCCGAAGGTGCCCGAGGGTTTTAATTATCGCCGAAAACCGTGCATCGAAGCAACGAAAATCGCGATCAGCCGGGTTGGGTGGATTTGAAGGACGGCAGGGCCTGGATTTTGGTCCACCAATCGTGCAAGCTGGGGATGTCGAATAGGACGTCCTTGTCAGGGGTCATGGAAACGTAGGCAGCGATCGGGGCGAGGTAGAGGTCCGCGAGGCTGAGGTCGCCGGCGATGAAAGTGTCGTGGCCCCTGGTCTGCATGGCGAGGGTGAGCACCTTGCGGCCCGCTTCGATCCCGGCGCGACGGGCGGTCTCGTTTTTGCCGCCGACGAAATCGGGGAAGAGATGGTAAGCGGCGACGCCGCCGAGCAGCGCACCATAGCCGTAGGAGTCGATCAGGCCGATGACCATGTCCATCCGCGCGCGATCCTTCGGGCTGGCCGGAATGAGGGAGCGGCCGGGCAGGACATCGTTCAGGTAGCGGGTGATCGCGCTGGTCTCGAGCAGGCGCATGCCGTCGTGATCGAGCACCGGGACCTTGCCGAACGGGTGGCGGGCGAGGTGTTCGGGCTTCTGCGGTTCGCCTTCGAGCACGTTGATCTGATGCTGGGTGAAGTCGGTGACGCCTTTTTCGGCGAGGACCATTTTGACGGTGCGGACGTAGGTGGAGCCGTCGAAGCCCCAGAGGACGAGTTCGGACATTGAGCGGTGTTCTCCTTGTGTGTTTGCGCGTGAGTTGGCTGGTGTTCTGAGAATGAGAAACGTGCGAGGAAATACAACCGCGCTTCATGGCCGATCTTGCCAAATGATAAAGTCGCTGGCTTAAAGACCGCAAGACCAACCAACGGGGAACGCATATGTCGGGTCAGCACGCCGCAGATATCGCCGCACGGCTCGATCGCCTGCCGCCGTCGCGGACGGTGTGGACCATTATCGTGCTGATCTCGCTGGGCGGAGTGTTCGAGTTCTATGACCTGTTCTTTACCGGCTATGTGGCACCCGGCATGGTCGGGTCGGGCCTGTTCAAACCGGCATCGCTCGGGATTTTCGCTTCGCTGACGGCATTGAAAGTGGCAGGGTTCGGCACCTTCGTGTTCGCGACCTTCGCCGGGCTTTGGCTCGGGGCGCTGGTGTTCAGCCAGGTCGCCGACCGGTTCGGCCGGCGGATCGTGTTCACCGGAGCGCTGATCTGGTACATGATCTGCACCGCGATCATGGCGTTCCAGACCAGCGGGTTTGCGCTGGATATCTGGCGCTTTATCGCCGGCATCGGCATCGGGGTCGAGCTGGTGACCATTGATACCTTCATTTCCGAAATGATCCCGCGCTCCGAGCGGGGACGGGCATTTTCGGTCAATCAGTTCATCACCTTTCTGGTCGTGCCGGTCATTGCGTTTCTCGCGTTCGTGCTGAAGGGAACCAGGCCGTTCGGGCTCGATTACTGGCGGGTGGTCATTCTGGTCGGCTCGGTCGGTGCGCTGATCGTGTTCGTACTACAGCGCGGCATTCCCGAAAGTCCGCGCTGGCTCGCCCGCCATGGACGGATCGCCGAGGCCGATGCCATCGTGACCGACCTCGAACGTAAGGTCAGCCGCGAACTCGGGCGCGCCTTGCCGCCGCCGCAGCCCGCAGCGCCGGAGGAAAGTGGCGCCGGGTCGTTTTTCGAGATCTTCAGCCCACCTTATTTGAAGCGGACGATCATTCTCTCGATCTTCAACATGGCGCAGGTGATCGGGTTTTATGGGTTCGCTGCCTGGGTGCCGACGCTGCTGATCCATCGCGGCATCCATGTCACCGCCAGTTTGGAATATGCGTTCATCATTGCGATCGCCAACCCGTTCGGCCCGCTGCTCGGCACGCTGTTCGCGGACAAACTCGAACGCAAAACCCAGATCATCGGCGGGCTCGTGGTGATGGGGATCGTGATCGTGCTGTTCGCCCGGAGCAATGCGCCCGCCGTGTTGATCGCGCTCGGTGTGCTGTTCACCCTCGCCTCGAACATCATGTCGTTCGCGTATCATGGATATCAGCCCGAATTGTACCCGACGCGGATCCGGGCGCGCGCGGTCGGGTTCGTTTATTCGTGGTCACGCATCGCTGCGGCGTTCGCGGGGCTTGCGATCGGTATTCTGCTTGCCGATTACGGGGTGCCGGGTGTGGCCGTGTTCATCGCGATCGCCATGCTGGTGGGGATCATCATGATCAGCCTGGGACCATCGACCAAGGGTCTGGCGCTCGAACAGATCAACCACTGAGCCGAGAGGCGGCGGCCATCAGAGACCGCCGGGCTGTCCCACGAGACGCTCGATTTCGGCGCGGACTACGCGCTCGACCAGACCGGGCAGATGGGTGTCGAGCCATGATTTCAGCAACGGGCGGATTTCCTCGCGGACGATCTCCTCGACGCTGATCCCGCCCCGGCTGATCGCGAGATTGCGGTCGGCCGATACCGTCCGCACCAGCGCGCCGATATGGCTTGCGGCCGCCTCGGCCGCCTGGGCACCGAGAATGGGCTGCGGCCCCTCGATGGTGGAATGCGGGCCCGGCGTTGGGGCCGGACCCGCGTGCCCCCGTTCGGGCTCGTAG
>JAQTXO010000211.1 GCA_028688765.1 Acidiphilium sp.
TTCATGTCCATGTCTGTCATGTCCATGCCTGGCATTGGGGCTGTCCGGGCGGGGTGTGGGGGGATGTCGCGGGTGGGGATGTTTTCGACCTCGCGGGTCATGGTGTGGATGGCGGGGAGGGATTGGCCGGTGAGGCGGGCCATCAGCGCTTCGGGGCTGTGGAAGCTGAAATCGTGCAGCATCATGACGACTTCCTGATGATCGGCGCGCAGGTCGGCCGCGGAATGGACGATCAAGGGGGCGGTCATGAGGTTCTGTTCCTGGAGACCCTGATGGGAGTGCATCCAGAAGGTGCCGGGGATGGCGGCGTAGTCGTAGGCTTGGGTGGCGCCCGGTTTGATCGGCGGGGTTTCCATCCAGGGAAACCCGTCCTGAACCCAGGGCGGGAACTGGCCGTGCCAGTGGATGATGGTGCTGGTGCCGGCGTTGTTGATCAGGTCGACCTTGAAGCGTTCGCCGGGTGCGAGGGTGATGCCGGTGTTGCCGGCCTGGTCGGTGAGCTGGAATTTGGTGGCGGCGCGGCCGTTGACCTCGATGATGCGGGTGTGGGCGGTGAGGCGTCTCGCCGGGGTGGCGGCGCGGGCGATCGCGGGGATGGCGGGCAGACTGGCGGTGGCGGCGGCGCTGGCGAGGAAGCGGCGGCGGGGAATTGAGTATTGCATGACCTTCTCATGGTGATTACCATGATGGGAAGGTCAAGGCGAGGTGGTTTCAGGCTTGTGTTGCGTCGTCGGGGTCGTCGGACGGGTGGTCGTGGGGTGGGAGATTGGTGCGGACTTCCGCGAGGGCCTGATATTCGGCTTGGAGGTCGGCGATGACCGAGCGGTCGTCGGAGGGGCCGCCCATGGTGGGGCCTTCGCGCAGGCGTTCGATCTGTTTGCGGATGGCCGCCATGGCGTCGTCGATCTGTTGGCGGAGGGGCTTATCGGACTCTGACATGGAGTGTGCGTAGCATGGGGAGGTGAGCCGGAACAGGACCGGTGCGGTCACCTACCCGAACAGGCTGCGCAGGATCACGATGAGAGATTCGGGATCAACGCCGAAGCCGATGATCAGGGCCCCGAGGGTGGCCATGGTGATCCAGCCGGTCATGGGGATGGCCATGGCCATTTCGGGGGTTGCGGTGCGTTCGACCGGTTTGAGCGACATCACGATGATGATGCGCAGGTAGTAGAACAGGCCGATCACGCTGGTGACGACGAGGGTTCCGGTGAGGATGCGCAGGTCGGCGTGGACGCCCGCGGCCATGATGTACATTTTGGCGATGAAGCCGATGGCGGGGGGGACGCCGGCGAGCGAGAGCAGCACCAGGGTCATGATGGTGGCGAGGAACGGGCGTTCCCAGAACAGGCCGTGGAATTCGCTGACCTGATCGAGGTCGCGCCCGGCGGTGGCGCGGGAGAGGACGCCGATGATGCCGAAGGCGCCGATGACGGTGATGGCGTAGGTGACGATGTAGAAGATGACCCCCGCGCGGCCGATCGCGCTGGCGGCGAGAAGGGCGACCAGGACGTAGCCGAGATGGGCGATCGAGGAATAGCCGAGAATGCGTTTGATGTTTTCCTGCATCAACGCGAGGAGGTTGCCGATCGCCATCGAGAGGATCGCGACGATGGTGATGGCGGTGATGGTGCCGTGCGAGAAGGCGACGCCGGGCATTTCGAGGATGCGGATGATCACGGCGAGGACGGCGATTTTCGGGATCACCGCGACGTAGGCGGCGGAGGGTGCGGGGGCGCCGGCGTAGATGTCCGGCACCCAGATGTGGAAGGGCACCACGCCGAGCTTGAAGCCGGCACCCGCGCCGATCAGGGCGACGGCGGCGAGCAGGATGGGCGTGCCGGTGAGCATGGTGGCGAGGACGGGGGTGAATTGCAGGTGGTTGGTCGCGAGTTCGACCAGGGCGATGCCGAACAGGACCAGCGCCGAGGACATGCCCGAAAGGATGAGGTATTTCAGCCCGGCTTCCTCGGCGCCCGGGCGGTAGCGCGGGTAGGCGATCATGCCGATCATGGCGAGGCTCATGGTCTCCAGCCCGAGGAACAGGGTGATGAAGCTGGCCGAGAGGGTGAGGGCGACCGCGCCGAGTGTCGCGATGAGCAGGAGCAGCGGGTATTCCTCGCGCGGGAGCTTGATGCCGGTGGTGAAATAGCCGGCGGCGAGGATCAGCACGCCGAGTGCCGCGAGGATGACGAGGGCGGCGAAGCCGAGGGATTCGGTGGTGAAGATGAAGAGGGTGGGCATCGGCGCGGGGCCGGTGGCGTGAATCGCCCAGGGCGTGCTGGCGATGGCGGCGAGCAGGCCGATGGCGCTGATGGCGACGCTCCCCGCGAAGCTGCGCTTGATCGCGATGGCGGCGAGCAGGATGGTGATGGCGGCCGCAAGGATGAGCAGCGGGGCGGACGCCTGCAGATGGGAGATCATGTGCCGCTCCGGGTGAGGGTCAGTCCTGCGGTGGTGTCGATCGGGACGAGATTGCCGAGGCCGGGGGCGGCGATTTTGAGGACCGGCTGGGGGTAGACGCCGAGCCAGATGATGGCGGCGCCGAGGGCGATCATCACGATGGTTTCGCGCGCGCCGAAATCGGGCAGGGTGCGGGGTTCGGCGGCGTTACCGTGGAAGGCGCGCTGGATCGCGATGAGGGAATAGAGGGCGGCGGGGATCAGGCCGATCGCGGCGAAGATGGCGATGAGCGGGGCGACTTCGTAGGTGCCGCGCAGGATCAGGAATTCGCCGACGAAATTGCCGAGGCCGGGCAGGCCCATCGAGGCGAGGACGAAGAAGGCCCCGAAGGAGGAGAGGCGCGGCACGTCGGTCCAGAGGCCGCCCATGCGGCCGAGATCGCGGGTGTGGAGGCGTTTCTGGATGCTGCCGACGGTGATGAACAGCGCGCCCGTGCTGATGCCGTGGGCGATCAGGAGGATGACGACGACCTACCAGGCGATGTAGTTGAAGGTGTAGATGCCGACCAGGACGAAGCCCATGTGGCTGATGCTGGAATAGGCCACGAGCTTCTTGAGGTCGGACTGGCCGTAGGCGAGGATGGCGCCGTAGAAGATGCTGATGACGCCGAGCCACATGGCGATGGGCGCGATATCGCGCGAGGCGGCGACGAAGAGGGGCACGGCGAAGCGGAGCAGGCCGTAGCCGGCGGTTTTCAGCAGGATGCTGGCGAGGATGACCGAGCCGGCGGTGGGGGCTTCGGTGTGGGTTTCGGGCAGCCAGGTGTGGACCGGGAAGGAGGGCAGCTTGACCAGGAAGGCGATGAAGAAGCCGAGCATGACGAGATAGCCGAAGGTGCCGCCGGGCTGGCTGGTGAGGAGCGCGAAGTAGTCGAAGGTGAGTTTGCCGGTCTGCTGGTCGTGCAGGAAGGCGAGGGCGAGGATGGACAGCAGCATCAGCAGGCCGCTGCCCTGGGTGAACAGAAAGAATTTGAGCGCGGCGCGGCGGCGGTTTTCGTGGCCCCAGATGGCGATGATGAAATACATCGGCACCAGCATGACTTCCCAGAAGAAGAAGAACAGGAAGAGGTCGAGCGCGAGGAACACGCCGATCGAGCCGGCGAGGGACCAGAGCAGGTTGGCGTGGAAGAAGCCGACATCGTCGTGGATTTCCTTCCAGGAGACCACGACCGAGACCACGCCGATGGCGAGGGTGAGGACGACGAGGAGCCAGCTCAGCCCGTCGAGATCGAGGCGGAGGCTGATGCCGAAGGAGGGAATCCACGGTGCGTCGAACCCGACCAGCCAGTGGCCGGGGGCGATGAGGTTGGCGGGGGTGACGTTGTGCAGGAGGGGCAGGATCAGGATCAGGTCGAGCACGAGGGCCGCGAGGCTGATGACGCGCGGCAAGGTGGGGTTGAGTTTTCCGGCGGGCCAGGCGAGCAGGCCGCCGGCGAGCGGGATGACGAGCAGCCAGAGGAGGATCATTTGAACACCAGAATGGCAATGGTTGCGATCGAGCCGACCATCAGCCAGCCGGCGTAGCGGCGGACCTGACCGACCTGGCTGCCGCGCAGAGCCTGGTGGAGCCGCAGCGCGATGGCCATGAGGAGGGTGACGATGAGATCGACCGGATCGTTGCGGAGGATGCGGACGAGGGCGAGGAAGGGACGGACGAACAGGACATCGTAGATCGCATCGAAGCCGAAGCCGCTCGCCATCAGGCGGCGGAATGCGCTGGGCGGGGCGAGGCCGACGCGTTCCCAGTGGCCGTTGCGGAACAGGACGAAGGCGATGCCGAGGCCGAACAGGGGGATGACGTAGCCTGCGCCTTCCACGATGATGTCGAGCCCGCCATGCGCCTTGATCGCGCCGACCGCCGGGGTCAGCAGGGTCAGGACCATCTGGTTGTCGCCGAGGAAGTTCGGGGTTTCGAGCCAGCCGATCAGGACCGAGCCGGCGGCGAGGATGGCCAGCGGGATGGCGATGCGGATGCCGTAGGGTTCGAACACGTCGGAATGGGCGGGGCCGAAGAAGACCAGGAAGACGACGCGGAAGATGTAGGTGGCGGTGACCAGCGCGCCGAGCAGGCCGGCGGCCCAGAGGACCGGGCCGAGGCCGGGAGCGTACCAGACCGCGCCAAGGATCATTTCCTTGCTGAACGAGCCCGCGCTGATGACCGGAAGGGCGGCGAGCGAGGCCGAGCCGATCAGGAAGCTCCAGAAGGCGAGCGGGATGCGGGTGCGCAGGCCGCCCATTTTGAAGATGTTCTGTTCATGGTGCATCCGCATCGCGATGGCGCCGGCGGAGAGGAACAGCAGCGCCTTGAACACGGCATGGGTGAGGAAGTGGAACATCGCCGCCGACCACGCGCCGACGCCGAGGGCGAGGAACATGTAGCCGATCTGGCTGATGGTGGAGTAGGCGAGGACGCGCTTGATGTCGCTCTGGACCAGGGCTGCGAAGGCGGCGAGCAGGATGGTGATGGCGGCGCCGATCGAGATTGCGGCGAGTACGTCCGGCGCCAGCAGGTAGAGGACGTGGAGGCGGACCACGAGATACATGCCGGCGGTGACCATGGTGGCGGCGTGGATCAGCGCGCTGACCGGGGTGGGGCCGGCCATGGCGTCGGGCAGCCAGGTCTGGAACGGGAACTGGGCGGATTTGCCGAGGCCGCCCGCCAGCAGGAGGGCGGCGGCGACGGTGATCCAGCTGCCGCCGTTGGAGGCGAGATCGACCGCGCGATCGAGCATCGGCTGGATCGAGAGGGTGCCGGTCCTGACCGCGAGGAGCAGGATGCCGACCAGCATCGCGACATCGGCGACGCGGGTGACGACGAAGGATTTGCGGGCGGCGTAGCCGTTTTTCGCCTCGTGGAACCAGAAGCCGACCAGGAGGTAGCTGCAGACGCCGACCCCTTCCCAGCCGATGAACATGACCAGAAGGTCGCTCGCCAGAACCAGCAGGAGCATGGCGGCGACGAAGATGTTGAGGTAGGCGAAATAGCGGTTGTAGCCTTCCTCGCCCTCCATGTACTCGGTGGAGAACAGGTGGATCAGGGTGCCGACGATGGTGATGACTAGCATCATCAGCAGGGAGACCGGATCGAGATAGAGGCTCAGGCCGATATGCATGCCGGGCAGGGAGACCCAGTTCCAGAGGTGTTCGGTGTAGACATGCGAGGCGGGGGCGTCGTGGTACCAGTGGATGCCGATCAGGCTTGCGATGATGGCGGCGATGCCGACGCTGGCGGTGCCGATGAAACCGGCGACGCGGCCGGGGATGATCGAGCCGAAGAATCCGATCAGGCAGGCGCCGAGCAGCGGCGATGCGGGGACGATCCAGAGGAGGTTGTTCATGCCTTGACGTCCCGCAGCAGGGGGGCTTTGTCGCCATCGAGGGTGGTGATGCGCGCGCGCAGGCGGAGCAGCAGGATGATAATAGAGGATAATT
>JAQTXO010000212.1 GCA_028688765.1 Acidiphilium sp.
GGCGGGGTTGACCCCCGCCCTTTCGTTTGTCGGCTCGACAGCAGCCGCCAGTTATTGCCGCCCCTTCCAGACCGGCAAGATAACGTCTTTCGTCACCATCACGTTGAAGTCGTAGCCGGGCCGGATGCGCAACGTGGGTTGAATGTTCATCCCACGGTTTGCCATCTCCATGCCGACCTCGCCGAGTTGCTCGCCGAGCGCCCCGGCCACAATCTGCGAACTGTTGAAGTTCTGGCCGTTGGTCGCCTGCGGTTGCGAAAGCTGGACACCCGCCGAGAAGGCCGACAGCAGCAGCGCGTTGCCGAAAATCTTCCACAGGTGGTTGTTCACCTGATCGTGGAACCCGGCATAGCCGCTTTGGTCAGTGCCCGGCATGAAATCCAGCGTCACGGACGAACCATCCGGGTAGATGATCCGTTTCCAGCCGACCAGCACCCGGCTTTGGCCCATCGTCACCTCACTGTCATAGGTGCCGATGAGGCGCGCGCCCGCCGGGATCAGCAGATAGCGGCCCGTTGCCGAGTCATACACGTTGCGGCGAACCTGCGCGACGATTTGCCCCGGCAAGTCCGAGTCCACCCCGGAGATCAGCACGCCGGGAATGACGGTCCCGGCCTTGATTTCCGTGGGAGAGAGCGGCGGCGTGCGCGTGTGGTTGAGGTAGGTGCTGGGATCACCGCCCGTCTGCGCCAGAAACGCGCGTTTCTCGCCTTGCTTGTTCTGGTCGCCGTTCTGCCCGCCCCCGAGGCCCGGCACCCCGCCGACACCCGCGAGGCCGCCAAAGCCCCCGAGGCCGTCGAGGCCGCCCGCGAGCGGCGGCACCACCGGGTTGCTACCATCCCCCTGCCCTGCCTGCCCGGCCCCGTTGGCCGCGAGCATGGCCTTGGCGGCTTGCAGGCCCGCAAGCTGGGCCGGAGTCATTTGCCCGGCGCTCGGCTGCGTGCCCTGATCGCCGCTCGATTGTGCGGCGGGCTTCTGGAAGCCCTGCACATTCGCATTGTCGGACAGGGCCGCCATCTCGGAATTAACGCGCTCGGTTTCGATGCGCTGAATTAGCCGCATCCGTTGCTTGTATTCATCCGAGACGACTTGCGTTTGCGCCGTGATGGCCGTCTGGCCGCCATCTTGCGGCACCACCGGAACAACCGGATGCGCCGGAGGCGTGGGCGGCCCGACCGCATCGCCGGGATTGACCGGCGGCGTGGCGCTGGCCCCGACGCCGGACGCGGCGACAGGGGCTTGCGCTATCTTCGCGTTCATCGCCTCTTGCCGCTGAACCATCGTGTAGACGATGGCAAGGATGGCCGCGAGGCCAAGGCCGCCGACGATGAACAACGGCAAGCGGTTGAGCCGCCGGACGCCCTTGCCGCGCTTCGGCGGCGCGAGGAAATCAGGCGACTTGTCCGCCTCACTGGCCGGGCTGGCCGTGGTGTCTTTTTCGTCTGCCATTAGTGGGCCTCCCTTACCGTGAACGGAGCGCCGTCCGTCAACGCGCCATCCTTGGCGCGCGGATAGAAGCGGGCCGCTTCGATGCCCTGATATTGCAGCCGCAGCAGCACGCCGTTATCGAGCGGCGACACCAAATAGCGAAGCTGCACGCCTTTGGGGGCCTGCGTTGAGGGTGCAGGATTCTTGCTCAGTTCCGACACCGCGTAGCCTTTCGAGCGCAAGGCCGCCTCAAGGGTTGGCGTCAGGAAATTGCCCTGCGTGGACTGCGGCGGATCGAGGATCAGCGTTGTCTTTGCCGGAGGCAGCGCCGTGGTCAGATAGTTGGCCGCGTCATAGGCCATAACGCTTGCGTCAGACGGGGCCGTGATCTTCGACGACACATAGGACATGCTGCTACTCGGCAAGCTGGCGCAGCCCGTCAGGGCCGAAGCCGCGAGGATGGCGAAGATGGCGAGATGCTTTCTCATGTCAGTGCCCCTCATGCGTGATGACGACACGCTCTTGATCGCTACCAACGCCGGAGATCAGCGCCGCGCGCTGCAAGACCTGATCGACCACGTAGCGGTCGCCGACGATGCGGTAATTGACGATCTTGGTTGGCGCGCTGGTGAACAGCCCACCCTTCCCCAACTCCACCAACGCCGGAGCGCCGTTCGGGAACCCGTTGCCGGGGAACTGGATGTAGGTTTTCAGCCCATCGGTGTAGACGCGCAGCGGCATCCAGTCCGGGTGATCGCCAGACAGGCGATAGTTGAAATCGAGGTTTGCGAGATTCTGGCCGGTGCTGGGAATCGTGTTGCGCGCATAGTTGGCCGCTGCCGCTTGCTGGTCCGCTTCCTCATGTTGCCGGTAGGAGGCCCACGCGGCTTGAATGTCGCTCGGATAATCGAACGACAGCAGCGGAATCCAATCGTGCTGATCGCTGATGAGCTTGATGGTGTAGCTGCGGCGGTTCGTGGTGATGAACAAGTCAGTTGTCAGCCCGGCATCCGTAGGCTTGACGACGACATAGGTTGTGGCATCGCTGCCGCTGCCACTGGTCGCCGGGTTGATCCGCCACCGGGCAATGTCGCCCGCATGGACGTCATTCACGACCTCGCCCGGTTGCAGCCGGATCGCGCAGACTTCCAGCGGCGTGCAGATCAGCACCGGCATGGTTGCGCCGTAGAGATAGACCACGCTGCCATCCTGCCCACGGCGCGGGCGGTCAGGGTGGTTTTTCCACTCCCCGGCCAGCTTGAGGCCATAGGCTTCCTTCGGTGTCAGGTGGACCGGCTGCGACGAGATCAGCGGCAGCGGCGGCAAAGCCACCGGAGCCGCAGGCGGCACAACCGGAGCCGTGGCCGTGGTGCTGGCCGCGCCGGGCGGCGAGGCGGTTTGCGCAAACGCCGCAGCCGGGACGGCAAGGGAGAGGACGGGCACCAAAGCCGAAGCGAGAAAAAGTCCGGCCTTGTTTTTCTTGTGTTCGCTCATCGTAGTTACCTCGGAATCAAAAGTTATTGAGATTGCAGGCGGCTACTCCAAGCGAACTGCCGGACGTAGACTCCCAACGGGTTCAGCATGACTTGCTGCGGATCAGTCGGAGGGATCAGCGAGATTGTCACGGTGGCTTGCCAATCTTTGGTGCTGATGACCTTGCCAGCGGGCGACTTGACCGTTTCGGTCCAATCAACCTGCCAAGACTCATTCGACACCGGCACAACGAGCGTGACTTGCACGCCGACCGTTTCCGTGGCGGCCAACTCATACGGGTTATTGTCGCGGTCATAGCTGGCAAGTTGCTGATAGGCGGCGCTATTCGGCAACGTCATGGCATAGGTCGCGTCGATCAGGCTTTTTTCCGCTTGCGGGTCCGTGTAGACCGTGCGGGCACCGATCACCCAATTTGCGACAGCGGCGCGGATCGCGTTGGCGTCCGGCTTTTGCAGGAGGTCCGCGCGCTCAACACGGACCACATCGCTATGACCGTTCAACTGCACGAGATACGGAACGACCTTCGATTGCATCGAGACGGACACCAGACCGCCGACCGAGACGAGGGCAATGCCCATCGAGACGAAAGCGGCCATGCGCCATGTCTTTGCTTGCTTGATGTAATCGCCGTACCGTTCGTTCCACTCCCGGCGGGCGTTCAGGTAAGGCGAGTTAGGCGCTCGCGGCGCTTTCGACTCATCGGGCTTTAGCGGTTTCATGCTTACTCCACCTCTCAGGTTTATAAACTATACCGGATATTTTGAATCAGAACAGCCCCCACGGGCAAGCTGAAAAGCCGCCTAATTCCTTCCTTTTGGTGTCTCTGGTGGCTGGTTTGATGGCCCGTTTTGCGGATAGACCGGCGGGCGCGATCCGGGCCGCCGGAGAGCCGCCCCAAACAGCCGCAGGACGGCGATTTGCAGCCTGATGGTTCGAGCGTGCAGCGCATCGAGGCGCGGGCCGTAGCCACTCGCCCGCAGCTTGCGGGCCAGCACATAGGCCCCGAGGACAAGCGCCACGAACAGCGAGAGCATCACAAGCCCGGCGATGGACGCGCTCATGCGTTACCCCCTTCCGGCGGTGATGGCGGCGTGCCCGGCGACGAGGCGGGCCGGATCGTGTTTTCCGGTTGCGACGAGGCGGCGTCATTGCTGCCCCACGTCTCCCCTTCCCCGCCCCCGGCGTCTTTCTTCGGCGGCGTGCCCGGATGCGGGCCGATAGACATGCCGTGCGCCCCTTCCATGCCGGGCACGGAGATGGACGACAGGATGCCCGCGCCGCGCACCGCCCCGGCCACGCCCATGTGCGCGGCCTTGCGGGCCGTCATCCCGCCGCCCGAGGCCGACGAGCCGGTTTGACCTGGCTGCGCGGCAGAGCCGCTTGCCGGTGCCCCGCTCTCGGCCCCGCTGGGGGCCGTGGAGGCTGTTTCCGGGCCGCCGGAGCCGTTGGCCGCCCCTTCCCCGCCCCCGGCGTCAGACGCGCCCGAGGACGGGCTTGCAGAGCCGTTTTGCGTTGGAGCCGCACCGCTGGCTTGTGCGCCCCCGGTCGAGGCCCTGCCGACCGGCGACGAGGCCCCGGTGCTGGCCGTGCCATTCATCGGCTTGGCGGCGCTGGCCGCCCCGCCCACGCGCGGCGCAAGCGTGCTGGCCGCACTCGGGCCGCCGGAGCCGCCGCCCATCGCCCCGGCGGCTTTGGTGCCGCCCATGACGGCGGAATCAATCAGGCCCGCGAGGCCACCGCCCGCAGCAGCACCGCCCGCCGAGCCAGCGGCCCCGCCTGCGGCGTTGGCCGCCCCGGCAGCGATGCCACCGACGCCCCCCGTCGCAATGGCCGCAATCGCAGCGGTCGCCCCAGCCGCGCCCGCCGCAGCCATGCCACCGATCGCCGAGCCGCCGCCCATCGACGTGCCGGTGATGAGGCTTTGCACCAAATCAGGAATTTGCTTGGCGAGATACGCGCAGACGAGCGACAGACCTACCATCGTCCACATCGAGGCTTGATCGTTGTTATAGGCCGCTTCCCATGTCTTGGCCGAGGACACGATGAGGCCGACCAGCAGCGTCAGGACAAAGAGCTTGGCCCCGACCGCGACGGCATAGCGCGCCATTGCCATTGCATATTCGCGGGTCCACTGGCTTCCGCCGAAGCCCAAGAACAGCACCGAGGCATTGATGACGATGTAGGACTCTACGAGCGTCACGCCCATGAACGCGGCGATGAACGCGAAGCAGAGCAGCACAATCACGGAGGCCAGCGAGATCATGACCGCAACAAGCGGGTTCCATGTGTGCGCCTGTCCGATGGTGTTTGCCATTTGCACGGCGAAGCCGAACATATCGCCCGGCTGTAATTGCTGGCCGACCCCCGCAGCCGCAGCGCCCGCTTGCCGGAAAGAATCCACCACATCCGTTGCCCACGTAGTGGCATTCGTCAGCATCTCATAAAAAAAGCCGATCACCAGCACGTAACGCAGCAGTTCGCCGACAATCTCGCCAATGTCGGCACCCTTGAGGACGAGCGGCAGGAACGTCCACACAAGTTGAATGGCCGCGAGCGACCAGAACAGGTCTTTCGCATAGCCGAGCAGCCGGGCGTTCCAGCTAGCCGCGCCGGACTGGATCAGACTTAACAGCCCTTGGTAGGACTGCTTTGCGTTGTGAAGATCAGCGGCGTGCGCGGGGGTTGCCAACAGCGTTGCGACAACCCCCACACATAGAACCGCGACCACAAAGGTCATTGCGCGGGACGTTCTCACGATCAATACCCCTTAGTCGGGCCGGAGTTGTCCACCTTGCCCGAATAGAACTCGGCATCGCTTGAGGTCGCGTGTGCCGGGGCGTGGACTGTTGCAGGCGTGACCGGCGGCGCGGATCGACGCTCGATCACGACAACAGCCGTCACCACCACAACGGCGATGACGGCGACAATGGCAATGATGGCTTT
>JAQTXO010000213.1 GCA_028688765.1 Acidiphilium sp.
ACCCCAAGGCGCCGCCCGAGCTGGAGAAATCGGGCAAGATGGCGTTCGATTTCGGGAAGTTCTGGTTCAAGGGCCAGAAGATCGGCACCGGGCAGGCCAACGTCAAAGCCTATAACCGCTATCTCGCCCGGCTGATCGAACAGGACCGGGCCGAACCGTCCTTCATTGTTTCGCATGATCTTCCGCTCGACCAGGCGCCGGACGCCTATCGGCATTTCGATGCCCGCGACGAAGGCTGGACGAAAGTGGTCCTGCGGACGGGCGCATGAGCGGCGCCAGAGCCTCGTGGTCGATTTCGCGCGAGCGGATCGACGACATCATTCTGAAGGCGCGAACCTTCAGTGCGGAGGATGTCGCGAGCGGGATGGAAGACGGGTCCAACCCGTCCGACGACAGGGAGATCGCAGCGCTGGAACCGGTCGGAAATCCGGCGGAGGCGGAACTTGCGGCGGCGCTGGAGGAGTTGAACGTGGATGCGCTTTCGGAACTCGCGGCGCTCATGCTGGTCGGGCGCGGCGACTACAGCGCTGCCGAATATGCCGACGCGCTGGGCACGGTGACCTCTGCCGCCGATCGCAACCTCATAACCTTTCTGATCGGCACGCCGGACCTCGGCGATCTGATCGAGGAGGGCGTTTCGGAAATGGACAACCTCGAGCCACCGGACGCTTCCACCACAGTAATTGACACGAAGGGAAACCAGCATGAACAATGATCGTCCGACCCCGCCCCACCCGGAACAGCATCAATCGCCGCCGGGTCAGACCGCTGCCATGACGCCGCGGCCGGACCACGGCGAGGAGAGTTACCGGGGGAGCGGGCGGCTCGAGGGCAAGGCCGCGATCATCACCGGGGCCGATTCCGGGATCGGCAGGGCGGTGGCCATCGCTTTTGCGCGGGAGGGGGCGGACGTACTGATCGCCTATCTCGACGAGGACGAAGATGCCAGGGAAACCGCCGGATGGGTCGAGAAGGCCGGGCGTAAGGCGCTGTGCGTGTCCGGCGATGTCGGCGATCCGGTCCATTGCCGGACGATCATCGATCAGGCTGTGAAGGCATTCGGCAAGCTCGATATTCTGGTGAACAACGCGGCTTTCCAGCGGACATACGAGGCGATCGAGGATATCAGCGACGAGGAATGGGACCGCACGATGCGGACGAACCTCTATGCGATGTTCTACCTGTCGAGGGCCGCGATTTCGCACATGAAACCGGGGGGCGCGATCATCAACACGAGCTCGGTCAACGCGGATTCGCCTTCGCCTTCGCTGCTTGCCTATGCGACGACCAAGGGCGGCATTGCAAACTTCACTGCGGGGCTCGCTCAGCTTGTGGCCAAGCAGGGGATCAGGGTGAACAGCGTGGCACCGGGGCCGATCTGGACGCCGCTGATCCCGTCGACGATGCCGGAGGAGAAGGTCAAGTCGTTCGGCTCCAACACGCCGCTCGGGCGCGCGGGACAACCGGCGGAACTGGCGCCCGCCTATGTGCTGCTGGCCTCGGACGAGGCGAGCTATATGAGCGGTGCGATCATTCCGGTCACGGGAGGCCGGCCGTTCCTTTGAATGGGCGTGATCGCGCCTGATCGCTGCGGCGCGCGGGCGGTTTTTGGCTGTTTTGTGTGCCGCGATGTAGGGAACATGACATACAAGGGCAGCGTTCCAGTGTAACAACGACTGATCGCTGCACCATGGCTGGCCGCGACTGGGAGAGACACGTGCTCTCGCTGTAGTTCAGTGAGGTAGGCGCGTGTCCGATATTCATTCTGCGGCGATGCGGAACCTTGTTCTCGCGAAGTTGCCGCCCGGGAGCCTCGCACGGGTTTTGGCGTTGGTGGAACCTGTCCAACTGCCGATCCGGCTGCCGCTCTATCGGCAGGGCACACCGATCGCACATGTTTATTTTCCGCTTTCGGGCCTGATTTCGCTGGTTGCCATACTGACCGATGGAACCGAAGCCGAAGTGGGCATTATCGGGCGCGAGGGCATGCTGGGGAGTTCGCTCCTGTCCGGGATCAGGGATCCGTTCGTGGATTCACTGGTACAGATGCCGGGGCAGGGATTGCGAATGAGTGCGGTCGACTTCCTGCGTGAGGCTAAAACCGACGATTCCTTCCGCGAGGTTCTGCTTCGTTATCACGAGGCTCTCAGTGCGCAGATCATGCAGACAGCGGTGTGCGGCGGTCGCCATGCGCTCGAGCCCCGGCTGGCGCGATGGCTGCTGATGGCGCACGACCGCGCGGAGGGCGATCATCTGCATCTCACGCAGGAGTTTCTGGCAATGATGCTCGGGGTTCATCGCCCCAGCATTTCGTTGACGGCGCAGGCCCTGCAACGCGCCGGGCTGATCCGCTATGCCGGCGGGGTCATCACCATCGTCAACCGCGCCGGGCTCGAACGGGCGGCCTGCGAGTGCTACGCCGCCGTCCAGTCTCGTTACTACGAGCTTATGGAACGAAAATTAGACTGAACGTCTTAATTTTAATTATTTTGAGTTAATGTAAGGTACCATACAGGCACCCCCCCTCTCTGGTGCTATCGCGGTTCAGTAAAGAAATATTGGGGGATGAGCAGTTGTTTCCGAATCTGGACTTGCGGATCAAAGCGCAGGTCAATCACATATTGCTAAATCGGAACGGCATCTGTCAACTTTTCTTTACTCGTAGTGGGCACAACATCCGGGTGGGGATCCGATATTGATGTATGCACAAATAATTTGTCTCGATGACCATGCGCGAAAATGGGAACCGGGACTGCCTGGACGTCAACGGCGAGCACGGGACACGTTGCGGCGTGCCCCGGAAGTGGGACGCGAGCCGTCATACGGCCTGTGGCAGTTGCTGGCACCGTGGCGGCCCGAGGGAACGACGGCGTGCAAGATTATGCGGAATGTTCCCGATTATGGTGCGGCCGGAGCAAGCCGGAGCGGCTCGAACGGACAGGAAGGACAATCATAATGCCCCTATCAGATCATGATGCCACAGTCTTTCCGCCGGTAAAGGCCCGGATCGAAACCCGCACCGCCCTTCTGGCCGCGGTGCCGGTCCACCGCCCCGAGCGACGACCGACCTATATCAGGGTGGCGGATATTCCCCCTCCCTGGCGGGACGAGTTTCTGGCCGCGATCAGAGGGCGGCCCCAGCCGATGATACCGGGGGAGCACCGGATCGCCTACGCGTTCGACTGGAAGGACTGGGTCCGCGGAACATTGCGGTGCGGTGCTGCGGGACCCTCCCGCCTGGTCAGTTAGATGGCTGGCAACCTGATCGAGGAAACCGAGGATGCCGTGGCGGGCGCCGTGGCGGCAACCCTCCTCGCCGCCTGGCTGTTGTCCTGTCGCAGCAGCGAGCGGGTGACGGAACGGGAAATCATCGATCTTGCGATGAAATGGACCGAGAATGACGGACCCGTCGCCCAGACCCTGCACACGCCCTCGTTCGGGCGATGGGTCTGTTCCCATGTGGATCGGCTGGTGAAAGCGACGACGCGGCGTCCCTCGCCGTTTTGACGCCGGGGGCCAGGAGGCAACGCCCTACATGGGTTCCTTGATCCCGGAGCGGAGCAGCCACCAGTTCATCGGATAGGTCGTGACAAAGCCGAAGATCATGGCGATCTGCATCATGAACCAGAATTCGACGGTGTCGGTGCGCAACGGGGAGTGGAGCACGATCCGGAACAGGTAGAAATGGGCAAAGGCCATGAATCCGTACATGCCGATCTGCCAGGCGGTGAGGGAGAGCGTGTCCGCCTTGATCGCGGCGATCAGGCCGGGGCCGACCGGGAGGCCGCGCATCGGCGCGATGGTGAAATACTGAAAGACGATGCCGAACCCGTAGGCGAAAATATAGTCCAGCACCCAGACGGCGAAGATGCGGTGATCGAACAGGCTCCGATAACCGAACACGGCGGCAATGCCCGGCACCCCGAAGGCGAGCCATTCGGCGGCGATATCACCCAAAGTGCAGCCGCTGCCGCAATGGAGCGCGCCATTGGCGACAACGATGGGAAAGGGCGTGTTGCGCTTGTTCGGCGGTGGCTGGTCCTGCCGCCCCGCGGCCTCGTTCTGCCCGCGCGCCGCAAGGCGTCCATAGGTGAAGTACTGCCAGATGACCCATAGCGCGCCGAACAGGGCCGTCACCGGCCAGACGACGTTCATGATCCACATGCGTTGCGGGCGCCGGGCGATATCGAACGCAATGAAGGCGGCGCTGAGAGCACCGGCCACGAGGTAGCCGATCGAGAGGTCATGCAGCCAGACGGGGATCATCGGGCTTCGCCTGGGTTCGGGTTTCGGTTCGATGGGGCGGTCAGGCACCGCGCCCGTTCATGGTCCTTGTCCGAAAATTGCAGTGTCCGTGACCTCGTCGGCAGGGCAGTCTCTCCGACACTTTGGGAGTTGTCTGACAAATCCTCGAGTTTCGGAGGCATGCTTTCCAAACAAAAAGCGGGCAGCCACCGCTGCCCGCCCTGGTCTTATTTGGAGCCACCTTTGCGGCCCGCTTCCGATGCTTTTTCGCGGTCGTGAGCGAAGTTGCCGCCGCTGGCCTGACCGCCTTTATGCCCGGCCTCCGAGGCCTTCTCGCGGTCCTGGGCAAAGTTCCCGCTGCTGGCCTGGCCGCCTTTATGACCGGCTTCTGATGCTTTCTCGCGATCATTGGCAAAGTTTCCGCGATTTGAATTCGTCATAGGTCTATCCTTTCGCATGTTCCAAATCCGGCTGATGGACCGGACCGTCTGCATCGAGACGTGTCGGAGACATCGTCAAACCAAGTATAATCTGCAAGCCATTCCTGTAGAGGATACTCCAATTTAACGCAGATAATAATTACAGCCCAATATCGAAGCGGCTCTGAAACATATCGGGGCGCTATATTGATGTCGGCAGGGGGACATGATCGCCGGGATACAAGATATCGAGCAGAACCATTCGCGGACCGATATCCAGTTCTTAGCCGCTTCCATTGGCCGACAGAGACCCATGCAGAGACTGTTCCGGGTCCGGCCTTCCTGCCTCGACCCTACGGACTCAAATAGTTCGTTTCGTCGGTGGGGAGTGATGCCCGCGATCCCACGATTGTGGAGAGCATTTAAGAAAACCGTTGGAATTATCATTGTATCCCCGGGGTCGACGCGCGTGGCCGCCTGTACCACCTGAATGCGAGACGTCACGGACAGCTATGCCGGGGACGAGCCCAGCCTGTGGTCTGGCCGCGAAATGAATATCGTATGAAGGCGCCCAATGAAGATTTTCTGCCGTCTTCGCAAACATCCCACTCTGCAACGACTGGCCCGGTTTGGTTTGATCTATGTCATCAGCGTAACAGTGTTCGGCCTCGTCATCCTCGCTCTGCAACTTCTGGTTCCGCACTGACAGGGCGATCGGGGCGGCCTGATCCGCCGGGCCGGGAGCTTGCCGCATCGGCCCATCAAATGTGAGTTGAATCGTGGCGGCTTCTTTCCAATGTCGGCAGGACTTCAGGAAGGAGAGCCGCCGATGGCAAACGAGACGAATGAAACCGTCCACTACAATGGTTCAGCGGGCGGGTGGGGATCGTTGAAGGGCATTTCACAAATCTTTGGAAAAGAGTGGAATACCCCTGCGGTCATGGAGACCTTGTACCGGCAGAACAAGCCGGGCGGTTTCATGTGCGTCTCGTGCTCCTGGGCCAAGCCGGCCGATCACCATCCGTTCGAATTCTGCGAAAACGGCGCCAAGGCGACCTTGTGGGAGTTGACCTCGCACCGGTGCGGGCCGGAGTTCTTCGCGACGCACACGGTGAGCGAACTGCGCGGCTGGAAGGATTACGACCTGGAGCAGCAAGGCCGGCTGACCCACCCGATGCGTTACGATCCGGAAAGTGACCAT
>JAQTXO010000214.1 GCA_028688765.1 Acidiphilium sp.
TTGGCCGGGTCGCGGTCGCATGCGCCGAGCAGGAAATCGCCGATGCCGTGATTGCGGCAGGAGGAACCGCGATAATGACCCCGCCGGACCTGCCGAGCGGATCGGACCGGATTCATGCCGCACTCGCAACGATCGACCCCACGCGAAATCACGAAATCGTGATCAATCTCCAAGGCGATCTGCCGGGGTTCGAACCGGGCGCGCTCACGGCTTTACTCAATGTCCTGGACAACTCCTCGTTCGACATCGCAACACTGGTCGCACCGATCACGAGTGATGCCGAAGCGGCAGCAGAGTCGGTGGTCAAGGCTGCATGTGGCTTCGAAGCGAGCGACATCGCCCCGGTCCTTTATTTTTCCCGCGCGCGAATCCCGTTCGGCGCGGGGCCTTTATGGCATCATGTGGGCGTATACGCCTATCGCCGCGCCGCGCTGGAGCGATTTGTCGCTGCCCCGCCCTCACCGCTCGAACGGCGCGAAAAACTCGAACAACTGCGTGCGCTCGAACTCGGACTGCGGATCGGCGCGGCACGGATTGCACGCGCGCCATTCGGGGTGGATACCCCGGAAGATCTCGCCCGCGCCCGTCAGGAGCTTAAACATGACCGATAGAATCGCCTTCCAGGGCATCCCCGGCGCGTATTCCGACCTGGCATGCCGCACGGCATTTCCCGGCATGGCAACCTTGCCCTGCCAGACCTTCGAGGCGGCGATCGATGCGGTACGAGGCGGCGAGGCCACGCTGGCGATGCTGCCAACCGAGAATTCGCTCTCGGGCCGGGTGCCGGACATGCATACCCTACTCCCGGATTCGGGACTTTCGATCATCGGCGAGCATTTCCAGCGGATCGAACACTGCCTGCTCGGGGTTCGCGGCGCGCGGATCGAGGATATCCGGAAAATCCACTCCCACGCGGTGGCACTCGGGCAGATCCGGGCGCTGATCCGCGATCTCGGGGCGGCGGCCGTGGTCGAGGCGGATACCGCCGGCTCCGCTCACCTCGTGGCAAACTGGGGGAACCCCCAGAGCGCCGCCGTGGCCTCCTCGCTCGCCGCCGAAATCTACGGCCTCGATATCCTGCGCGCCAACGTGGAAGATGCAGCGCACAACACGACGCGCTTCTACGTGATGGCGAAAACACCCCGCCTGCCGCCGGTCGACGCGGAAAACCTGATCACCAGCTTCGTCTTCCGGGTCCGCAATGTACCCGCCGCACTCTACAAGGCGATGGGCGGCTTCGCGACCAACGGCGTCAACATGACGCGGCTGGAATCCTATATGGTCGGCGGCCAGTTCGCTGCCACACAGTTCCTCTGCGAGATCGACGGCCATCCGGAGCGCCGCGACGTGCGGCTCGCTTTGGAAGAACTCGACTTCTTCTCGCGCGAGATCCGGATTCTCGGTGTCTATCCGGCGGCGGCGTTCCGCCTCGCCCAGCGCGCGGCGGCGGGCGCGGACTAATCTGCATTATTCGCCTCTGGTCTGCGCAATTCTATTGAACCCTTGGGTGATTTTCGCTAACAAGACTGGTAGCGGGGACCGAAAAACCGTCTCGATGGGCAGCGATCGGCGCAGAATGCGACGTTGATCTGCCGGGGGATTGCCATGGCGGCCGTGACCGAAACCTTTCAGCCTGCGACCACACCCGCATCCGACTGGAGTGCCGCCACCAACTGGTCCGGCGGTGCCGTACCAGGCGCGGGCGTTGCCGCCGCGATCAGCGGGATCGCTGCCGTAGTCGATCCGGGCGTGACCATCGAGGCGGATCTGACGCTCGACTCCTCGGGTGGTCATGGAGCGGCACTGAGCGGCAATTTCGGCGCGGTGGTGCTGGGCGGATCGTCCACTCTGTCGGTCAGCGGAACCGCAGCGCTCTACGCCGACGATTCAGTGGTCAATCAGGGCGTCGTTGCGGTCGGGACCGCATCTGACCTCGCCGTGGTGGTCGATCTCGGAGCAATCTCCGGTCTGACCGGTGCCCCGGCGCCGAGCTTCGCCAATGCAGGGATGATCGCCCTGTCCGCAGGCGCCGCGCTCGACATCGGCGGAACCGAATTCGAGAATACCGGGCTGGTCACGCTCACCGGCGGCACGCTCGCGGTGACGGGTGGAGCGATCGGCGGGGGAGGCACCATCGCTCTCAGTGCCGCTGCCCTGGCCGAATTCGGTGATGGTGTAGCCGATCAGCATTTTTCATTCACCGGCGAGGGCGGCACGATCGACCTTGCCGACCCGCTGCTCGGTCCCGGCGTCACCCTCAACGGGTTCACGATCGGCGATGCGATCGACTTGAGCACCGTGGCCGATGGCAGCATCGTGCAGGCTGGCACCGATGTAACGATCCTCAACCGCAACGGCGGCATCGACGGATCGTTCGAACTCGCGGCACCCGTCGATCTTCGAATGACGGCATCCGGAAGCGGCAGCGTCATTCTCGCGGTCCAGCCGGCACCATCCGACCCGCCGTGTTTCGCCCGTGGCACCGCGATCCTCACCCCTGCCGGCTATCGACCGGTTGAAACCCTTGTCGCCGGGGATCGCGTGGTGACTGCGCAAGGCGGTGTCCTGCCGGTCATCTGGGTGGGCTCGCATGCACTCGACCTCGCACAGCATCCTGCGCCACGGAACGTACTGCCGATCCGCATCGCGCCCGGCGCCCTGGCCCCGGGTGTTCCACGCCGCGTGCTTCGGCTGTCGCCCGACCATGCGCTGTGGTTCGATGGCGTCCTGATCCCGGCGAAACTGCTGGTCAACGGCGCGACCATCATCCAGGAACGAGACACGCTGGCCGTCACCTATCATCATGTCGAGCTGGCACGCCATGACGTGGTCCTTGCCGAAGCCACGCCGTGCGAGACGTACCTCGATACCGGCAATCGGCAGGGGTTCAGCACCGCCGGCTCCTGGCCCATCCGCCCGAAACGCTGGGATCGCGATGCCTGCGGCCGCCTGATAACCGGCGGGGCGGCCTTGCGCGGGGTGCGCGTCGCGCTGCATCAGCGCGCCCTTTCACTCGGGTTCACCGTCAATGCGGAGCACGACATCGGCCTCTGGATCGATGGGAGACGGATCATGCCCGGAACATCAGGACGCTACGATCTTCCTGCATCACGACACGCCACCGCCGTGCTGCGCTCGAAACGCTTCATCCCCGCGGAAGTCGATCCCGCATCGGAAGACCGGCGCGAACTCGGTGTCGCCATCGCGGGTCTCCGTGCCGGACGGCGCCGCCTGGACATCGACGAGATTGCGGCAAGCGGCTTCCACCCACGCGCCTCCGGCGACCGAGCGCGGTGGACCGATGGTGCCGGCACGATCCTGCTGCCCCCGACCGCGCGATCCATCGCGTTCGAGCTTGCGGCGGTGCCGTTGCTCTGGACGCCGCGGATCGGCTGAGCGGACGCCAACAAACGCAGTTGCGATTCGCAACGAGGCTGATATCGGCCATTCCGTCTTGCGCCTCGCCACAGGCCCGGGTCCGGCGTTTGGCCGTGATCTTGCATCGCTCCCCCATGATCGACCAGGCGGAGCTGACAGCAGGACGTGGACATATTGATCGCCGACACCGATCCGGCACGAGCGGCGGCGCTGGCCGCGCGGCTCGCCGGCCAGACCGGGACCGGGCGCATCCGCATCGCCCCGGCCGATCAGAACCTCGCCGCGATCGTCGCGGTCGAGCAGCCGGACATCGTGATCGTGGACATGGCGCGCCCGGATCGCGACAGCCTGGAGCAGTTGCGCAGTATCGCGGCTCAACTGGCCCCGGTGACGCTGTTCATCGACGAGGACGATCCGGCGTTCATGGAAGAGGCAATCGCAGCCGGGGTGATGTCGTATCATGTCAACGCCGCCACAAACGTCGATATCAAGCCGGTTCTGCGCAGTGCGATCGCGCTGTACCGCTACGCCAGCCGGCGCGAGAAGCTGTTGGCGGCAGCGGAAGCGGAACTGGCGGACCGGCGGCTGATCGAGCGCGCCAAAAAACTGCTGATCCAACGTGACCGGATGAGCGAGCCGGCCGCCCACCGGTTTCTGCAGCGCCGGGCCATGGAGCGACAGATGCGGCTGGCCGACGTGGCGCGCGGGTTGCTGCAGGATGCCGAGGCACCCGAGTCCGATTTGCCCGAACGCAATTGGCCGGGCGCGGAAGGGGCGGGATCGTGAGTGCTCAGGGTTTACGCATCGGCATCGTGCAGTTGCTCGATAGCGCGCCGGTTCTGCTGGCGCGCGAGTTCGGATATTTCACCCAGGCCGGGCTCGACGTAACCGTGGTAATCGAACCCTCCTGGGCCAACATCGCAGACAAGCTGGCCTATGGCATGCTGGATGCCGCCGTCATTCTGGGACCGCTGGCGGTCGCGATGACATTGGGGCTTCGAGGGCGACCGAGCGCCCTGCGCTTCGCGGGCACGCTGAGCCGTAACGGCAATGCGATCGTGCTGGCGGCAGGCCGGGCGGCGGTGCCCGTGCGGTTCGCCGTCGTGCATGCCTATTCCAACCACGATCTCCTGCTGCGGGACTGGATCGCCGCAAGCGGTATGGTGCCTGCTGATGCCAGCATCATCACGCTGCCACCGCCCGATATGGTGAATGCGCTGGAACGCGGCAGCATCGACGGGTTCTGCGCCGGGGCGCCGTGGGGCAGCATCGCGGTACGGCAGGGAGCCGGGATGATTACGGCGGTCTCGGCCGATCTCGCCCCGGATCATCCGGAAAAACTGCTGGTGTTGCGCGCGGAATTCGCGGACGCGCACCCGATGGCGGCAGCGGCGCTCCGCGATGCGCTGGGTGCGGCGACGTCCCTGTGCGGCACGGCGTCGGCGCGTCGGGATCTCGCGGCGATTCTGGCGGCGCCACGTAATCTCGATCTCCCCTCCTCCGTGCTCGAGGCGGCACTGACGCCCTCCGGCGGCAATCCCGTGTTCATGACCGGGGCGGCGCTGCGCCCTGCGGTGGCAGACCTGGAGTGGACGATCGCGCGGATGCAGGCCGCCGGGCATCTCGCCGGAACGGATCCCACGCAGGCGGTCGCGACGCTGATGGGAACGCCGTCGGCACCGGATTAAATATCAATCATATGATTATTTTATAGATATTTCTAGACTATAAAAGCGTCATATTAGTCCATTCATTCTCGTCTCGTCCTAAGTTTAGGCTGATATGCCGGTTGGCATCCTTTTTGCCTTTGGGACTTGGCACGGGGACGTGCACCGCCGCTGCCAATGACGGTATCGGCGATCGGACGGGACGAAAGTTCCAACGCCCAGAATCGCGCGCCAACGAAGGCCGTTTGTGAACCGCAGGTTCACAGGAGTGCGACAATGAGCTTACCGCGTGAAAAATCGTTCCTGAAGGCGGGCCACTGGCCCACCCTGTTCGCCGCCTTCCTGTATTTCGACATGAGTTTCATGATCTGGGTGCTGCTGGGACCGTTAGCAGTGCAGATCGGTACGGCCTTGCACCTCGACCCGGCGCAGAAGGGTTTCATGGTCGCGCTGCCCGTCCTCGCCGGCGCGCTCCTGCGGATCGTCGGCGGTTTCGCGGTCGATCAGTTCGGTGCGCGCGTGACCGCGATCGTGGCGCAACTCATCGTTATCGCGGGCCTCGCCGTGGTCGGCATTGTGGGGATCACCTCATATCATGAGGTGCTGGCGATCGGGTTGCTGCTCGGCATCGGTGGTGCCTCGTTCGCCGTGGCGTTGCCGCTGGCGTCGCGCTGGTATCCGCCCGAACATCAGGGCACCGCTATGGGCATTGCCGGGGCCGGGAACATCGGTACCGTCGTCACCGCGCTCGCGGCACCGGGGCTTGCCATCGCGATCGGGGTGAGCGGCGTGTTCAGCCTGGCC
>JAQTXO010000005.1 GCA_028688765.1 Acidiphilium sp.
CGCATTCTCTTCGCGCAATTCAGCAACGATCAGCTTCAGGCTGGCGATCTCACCGAACAGTTCGACCAGCAGAGCTTCTAGCTCTGCTCGGCTCAGCGCGGAAAGGGCGACCGACGGAGGCACATGACCCAAAGACTCCCCTGCGCCGAATCGGTGCAAGGAAAAAATGAACGGTCACCCACATTTTTGCCCCTCTTACATTCAGGGAGGGTAAGGCAAGGAAAAGAAGGGTTCTTTTTTGCAAAAAAGAACCAAAAAACTCTCTGACTCTGGGCCCGTGCCCACTGACACACCCGTGCCTTAACTAACAAAAGTTTTTTGCTACTTTTTTTCAAAAAAGTAGCCCTTCTTCCCTTCACTACGCTTTCTCACCCCCCACCCCCTGTGATGAATAGGGTGCGTGTCCAGCAATGCGCCGTCTCACCCTCTTACCCATGCCGATGTGATCGGCCGGATCATCGAGATCCTCGAAGGGCTCCTCGCGGTTCTCGCGGCGCAATACCCTGACGGCAACCTGACGACCGGCGTGCTCCGCCTCACCTGCCGCCGCCTCGCAGCCTACCGCGCCAGCAACGACAACCCCATCGCACCCGCCCCCGCGCCGATTTCCCTGCCGCGCACTGTCGGGCAGGGGAAACCGCGCGCGCCGTTCCCCACCCCGCGCAACCACGCTCGCCGCAGCCCCGCGCAATTCCATCATCGCATCCCGGTCGAACGCCGTTCCGTCCCCGAACCCCCACCGAAAAATCAAAAATCACGCCCCACACCCACGCTTTCGCACGCCCATATTGTTACGATAACAAAACAAATAGCAGGGATCGCGACCATTCGCTTCACCCGCCCGACCCGCTCTGATATCGTCCCGCCATGCCGCGCCCGCGCCTCTGATGATCCACGCCGCAATCCCCGTCGAGGCATTGGGCGCAGTCCTCATCGGTGCGGCCCTCCACGCCGCCTGGAATGTCGGCATCCGCGGCGGGGCGGACCGTCGGGCGGCAACCGTCGCGGTTCTCCTCGGTGCCGCACTGTGCGGCGCGATCTTCCTGCCCTTTCTGGCAGTGCCGGCGCGCGCCTCCTGGTCCCATCTCGCGGTCTCCGCCGCCTTCCATCTGCTCTATTATTATCTCATCGCCGAAGCTTACACCGCCGGTGCCGTCAGCCTGGCCTACCCGATCATGCGCGGCACCGCCCCGGCCCTCACCGCCGCCGTTGCCGCCCTGGCCTTCGGCGAACGCCTCGGCTGGCATGGCTGGATCGGCCTGCTCGCCATCTCCGCCGGCGTGATCCTCCTCGCCCAGCCGCGCGGCGAACCCGGCGAACGCCGCGCGGTCCTGTTCGCCCTCGCCAACGCGGCCATCATCGCCGGCTACACCTTGAACGACGGTTACGGCGCCCGCCTCTCCCACGCGCCGATTTCCTATGCGCTCTGGACCTTCGTCCTCCCCGCAATCCCCTCGGCCCTCATCCTGCTGAAATTCCGCCTCGGCCGCCTGTTCCGCCTCGGCCCCAAAGCCCTGATCTTGCGCGGCCTCGGCGGTGGCGCCTGCTCGGTCACCTCCTACGCCCTCGCCCTGTGGGCAATGACCCAGACCACCATCGGCAGCATCGCCGCCCTGCGCGAAACCGCGCTGCTGTTCGGCGTTTTGTTCGCGTGGTGGTTCCTTGGTGAAAATCCCGGCCGGCGCGGCCTCCTCGCCATCGGCATCGTCGCCTGCGGCGCCGCCGTCATCCAGCTCGGGTAAGCAACCGCTCCGGCACCACGAACCCCAACCGGCGCGGAATATCCCACACCTCGTTGATCTGGCGGATAATGCGAAATCCCGCCCGCTGGTAATTCGGCAAGGCCCGGGCATGATCCGCCGTGCAGGTATTCACCGTCATCCCCCGCACCGGCCCGGCAAACACCCGCTCGATCGCGGCACCGAGCAACGAAAACCCGACCTCCTTGCCGATCGCCCAGGGCAGCAACCCGAAATAACTCAAATTCACATCGGGCCACGAGGTGGCATCAAGCTCGAAAACCCCCGCCTCGACGCCATCGAGCGTCAGAACATAAATGGCCACCGCCGGATCGGCGAGCAGCCGCGCCAGCATATCGTCCGGCATCATCCGCCGCAGCCACCACAGCCAGCTCTGCCCGACCCGATCGTAAAGGTCGCGATACCGCGCCACATCGATCGGGCGAACCCGCTCGATCGCCGCCCCCTCGGGCAACGGCGCCCACACCACCGGCGGCTTGCGATCGAGCCGCATGAACGTCACCGTCACGATCGTGCGGTCCACCGCCTCACCGGGTCGTGCCTGGGCATAATCGAGCATGGTGCGCCCTCAGTCTTCGAGAAAGCTCCGCGGCTTGCGGCTGCGCGAGGGATGTTTGAGCTTGCGGAGCGCCTTGGCCTCGATCTGGCGAATCCGCTCGCGGGTCACGTTGAACTGCTGGCCGACCTCTTCAAGGGTATGATCGGTATTCATGCCAATCCCGAAACGCATCCGCAGCACCCGTTCCTCACGCGGCGTCAGCGACGACAGCACCCGCGTCGCCGCCTCCCGCAAATTGGCATGAACCGCAGCATCGAGCGGAATGATCGCATTCTTGTCCTCGATGAAATCACCGAGATGACTGTCCTCCTCGTCGCCGATCGGGGTTTCGAGGCTGATCGGCTCCTTGGCGATCTTGAGCACCTTGCGGACTTTTTCGAGCGGCATGCCGAGCTTTTCGGCGAGTTCCTCCGGAGTCGGCTCGCGCCCGATCTCGTGGAGCATCTGGCGCGAGGTACGGACCAGCTTGTTGATCGTCTCGATCATATGCACCGGAATCCGGATCGTCCGCGCCTGATCGGCAATGCTGCGGGTGATCGCCTGGCGGATCCACCATGTCGCATAGGTGCTGAACTTGTAGCCACGGCGGTACTCGAATTTATCGACCGCCTTCATCAGCCCGATATTGCCCTCCTGGATCAGGTCGAGAAACTGCAGGCCGCGATTGGTGTATTTTTTGGCAATCGAAATCACGAGGCGCAGATTGGCCTCGATCATTTCCTTCTTCGCCCGCGTCGAATCGCGCTCGCCGCGCGAAACGGTGGAATAGACCCGCCGGAATTCCTCGATCGGCAGTTGCGCCTCGGCGGCGATCCGCCCGATCTGCGCCCGCAGATCAGTAATCTGGGTGCCGAAGCGCGGCACGAACAGCTTCCAGCCCTTGCCCGGCAGTTTCGCCACGTCGTCGAGCCAGCCGGGGTCCATCTCCCGCCCGCGATAGGCCTTGAGGAACTCGTCGCGCGGCACTTTGCAGCTCTCCGCCAGCCGCATCATCTGGCCTTCCAGCCCGTTCATCCGCTGGTTCAGTTCCTTGAGCTGAATGACCAGCTCCTCGATCCGGTTGGCATGGAGCCGCACCTGCTGCACATTCGCGACCAGTTCGTCGCGCAGCTTCTCGTAGGTCTTTTCGGAGCGCGTGCTCGCCTCCTCGCCGGCGTTCAGTGCGTCCAGCCGCTTGTGCTGGAGCTTCATGAACTTCTCGTAGAGCTTCTCGATCTCGGTGAAGGTCTCGAACACTTCCGGCTTGAGCTTTTCCTCGACCGCGGAAAGCGACATGCCGCTGCCTTCGGACTCCTCCTCGTCATCGACCTCCTCGACCACGGGGGCCGAAGGATTGAACCCCGCATCGCCGCCGCCCTGGGTCGCTTCGAGGTCGATCACGTCGCGCAGCAGCATCTTGCCGTCCTTGAGCGCCTCATGCCACGAAATGATCGCGCGGAAGGTCAGCGGGCTTTCGCACAGCCCGCCGATCATCATGTCGCGCCCGGCCTCGATCCGCTTGGCGATGGCAATTTCGCCCTCGCGCGACAGCAATTCCACCGTGCCCATCTCGCGCAGATACATCCGCACCGGATCGTCGGTGCGGCTGCCGCTCGATTCGCTGATATTGCCGGCCGGGGTCTCCTCGTCGGCCTCGACGGCTTCCTCTTCCTTTTCGGCGGCAGGCGCGGCTTCGGTTTCTTCGGCTTCCTCGCCCTCGACGACCTGGATGCCCATTTCGCTGAGCGTCGCCATCACGTCCTCGATCTGCTCGGAGCTGTTCTGGTCCGAGGGCAGCACGGCGTTGAGTTCGTCGAACGTGATGTAGCCGCGTTCCTTGCACTTCGCGATCAGCCGCTTGAACGCCGCCGATTGGATATCGAGGGTGGGGCTGTCGGCTTCGGCTTCAGGGACGGCGGTTTCGGCGGCGGCGGGTTTCAGAGCCATTATGCATCAGTCTCCAAGGCGAGAGATAAATCGCAGATCATTCGGTTAAAAAACGGCATCGCTGTCGGCTTCGCCGCGTTCGGCCCGTTTCAGGGCGCGCGTCAGCGAAACCAGGCGATTCCAGACTTCGGGTTCCGGCTCCTCTTGCCAGCGTCGGCTCTGCTCGGCGCATTGTTCGCGCAACCAGCCAAGGTTCATGAGCCCGTAAATCCCGTACCAAGATGCTTCCAACTCGGCCATCGCAGCCGGGTCGGTCTCGGGGGTGTGCTGCGGAAAAAGCGATATTACCCGATCCGCCACATCTCGAAGACCCGACGAAGTCAAATGGTTGAGCAGATCGGCAGAGTCAAGGGCCTCGGCACCATGAAACCACTCGGACATCGAATCGCGCAGCCGCGCGCAATCATCGGGAAGGTTAAGCAGACCGAATGCTTCTTCAAGATCGGGCAACATCGATGGATAGCAAAGTAAAATTGCGGTGAGCAGCCGTGCGCGGCGCCCGACCGTCGTTTCGGTGTCAATCGCCGGTCGCGGAAGCGAGACATGGGGGGATTTCTGGTGCGATGATTTGCCCGGACCGGCTTTCTGGAATCCCTGGCGCCGTTCGGCATACAGGCGATCGATCAGGGCGGCGCGGTATTCCCCCGCCAATGACTTGTCCTCGATACTGCGGGCCACGGCTTCGAGGCGTTTGCGGAACGCGGCCCTGCCCTCGGGCGTCGCCCGATCGGCCCCGTCGGCCAGCATGTCGAACAGGGTCTGCGCGAGGTGCGGAACCGTCTCGATCCGGGTCTTGAACGCCTGCGCGCCCTCGCGGCGGATCAGACTGTCGGGATCGTCCCGGTCGGGCAGCGCCAGAACCGCGAGACCGCGATCCGGCGCGAGCGCCCTGATCGCCAGTTCGGTCGAACGCAACGCCGCCCGCCGCCCCGCGGCATCGCCATCGAAACACAGGAGCGGGCGAGGCGAGATCCGCCATAATTCAGCGAGGTGCTGCTCGGTCAGCGCGGTGCCGAGCGGGGCGACCGCACCGGAAAATCCGGCCTGATGCAGGGCGATGACATCCATATACCCTTCGACCACAATGAGAATGGCGCCGCTGCGCACGGCGGATCGCGCCAGATCGATGCCGTAGAGGGTCTGACGCTTGGAAAACAGGTCGGTCTCGGGACCGTTGAGATATTTCGGCTGGCCGTCGCCGAGCACCCGGCCACCGAAACTGATGATCCGGCCCCTGCGGTCGCGGATCGGGAACATCACGCGGGCGAAAAAATAATCGACCGGGCCGCGCTCGGTGGCTTTGAGCAGCCCAGCCTCGATCATCCGGCCCGGCGTGATGCCCTGGCGGCCAAGCGCCTCGGTGATCACCCCCCGTCCTTCGCCGGACCAGCCGAGACCGAACTGCTCGATCGTCGCGTCACTCAGCCCCCGCCCGCGCAGATAGGCAAGGGCAGACGCGCCCTGCGGCAGGCGAAGCAGGCGGCGATATTCGGCGGCAGCGGCGGCCAGAACCTCGGACAGATCGGCCTCGCGCCGCTCGGCCTCGGCGGCCTGGGGCGTGGGCTTGGGCACCTGCATCCCGGCTTCGGCGGCAAGGCGCTCCACGGCTTCCATGAAGCCCGCCCCCTCGTTCTGCATGATGAAACTGATCGCATCGCCATGCGCGCCGCAGCCGAAACAATGATAATGATCGTCATAGACATAAAACGACGGCGATTTCTCGTTGTGGAACGGGCAGCACCCCTTCTGGTCGCGGCCGGAACGCTCCAGCCGGACCTTGCGCGCGATCAGCGGGGCCAGCGGGGTGCGGGCGCGCAGTTCATCGAGAAAATTGGGCGGCAGGCTCATAGGGCGGCGAGTTTCGCCTTCACCGCCGCCGAGGCGGAGGCCATGTCGAGTGCGGTGCCGTGAGCCGATTTCAGCGCGGCGATGACTTTGCCCATGTCCCTCGCCGAGGCGGCACCGCTCGCCGCGATGGCCTGATCGATCGCGGCATCGAGGGCCGAGCCGTGCAGGGTCTGGGGCAGGTAGGTTTCGAGAATGGCGATTTCGGCGGCTTCCTGGTCCGCGAGGTCGGGGCGGTTGCCTTGGCGGTATTGGGATTCCGACTCGCGGCGGGTTTTGACCATGCCGCGCAGCATCGCGATGATCTCGTCATCCGGCACCGCCTCGATGCCTTTCGGGCGGGCTGCGATGTCGGTATCCTTCAGTTTGGCGGCGGCCATGCGCAGTGTGGAGACGATCAAAGCCTGCCGGGCGAGCATGGCGGTTTTGAGGTCGGCTTGAAGGCGGGCACGTAATTCACTCATCGCAATATCCTTTCAGGGGCCGGAAATAAATTCCGGCACAGCATCATCGGGGCATTTTTCGGTTGATCCCGGATTTGATTTCCGGCACTACCGCAAAATCATGCCAAAATCCATTGCTGAATTGATCGATCGTCTGGGCGGGGCCGAGGCCGCAGCCCGGCTTACCATGGTTTCGACCGAGGCGGTCCGCAAATGGCGCAGTGCCGGTGCGATTCCTTCCCGTCACTGGCCGGCGGTGCTCGCGGCGACCGGGTTGGCCTTGCACGATCTGCCGGGCGGCTCGGCACCCGATGCAGTGTCCGCGCGGCCCGAGGCGGCAACAGCGGCGCTGGTGCTGGGCGATGGGCGGGTGTTCTGGGGCCGGGGCTTCGGGGCATACAGCGACGGGATGCCGGCGGAACTGTGCTTTTCGACCGGGATGACCGGGTATCAGGAAACCCTGACCGATCCGTCGTTTGCCGGGCAGATCATCACCTTCACCTTTCCGCATATCGGCAATGTTGGGGCGAATGGGGCCGATGTCGAGGCGACTACCGCCTTTGCGCGCGGGCTGGTGATCAATCGGGACATCACGGCACCGTCGAACTGGCGGGCGGCGGAAGGGCTGGCGCGCTGGTGCCAGCGCATGGGGCTGGTCGGGATTGCCGGGGTCGATACCAGGGGATTGACCCGCGCGATCCGCGATGACGGGCCACCGAACGCGTTGATCGCGTTTCCGCAGGATGGCCAGTTCGATCTCGATGCGCTCGTTGCGCGGGCACGGGCGTGGCCGGGCCTCGCCGGGATGGATCTGGCGCGCGAGGTCTCGTGCACCCAGAGTTACGAGTGGACCGAGACGGTCTGGGACCGGGTGCAGGGGTTCGGCCGGCAGTCCGCATCGCGTTATACCGTGGTGGCGGTCGATTTCGGGGCGAAGCGCAATATTTTCCGCAATCTGGCGAGCGCGGGGTGCCGGGTGATCGTGGTGCCGGCGACGGCCTCCGCCGAGGATATTCTACGCCATCGGCCGGATGGGGTGTTTTTGTCGAACGGTCCGGGCGATCCGGCGGCGACCGCGCGCTACGCGGTGCCCGCCATTCGCGGCGTGCTGGATGCGGGCGTGCCGCTGTTCGGCATCTGCCTTGGTCATCAACTTTTGGCTCACGCGCTGGGGGGGACGACGTACAAGCTGGCGCGCGGGCATCGGGGGGCCAATCAACCGGTGCAGGAGATTGCGACCGGGAAGGTTGAAATCACCAGCCAGAATCACGGGTTCGCGGTGGACGAGGCCTCGCTGCCGTCAGGGGTGGTGGTGACGCATCGGAGCCTGTTCGACGGATCGAACGAGGGGATTGCCTGCGCGGCAAAACGTTGTTTTTCGGTGCAGTATCATCCTGAGGCGAGCCCCGGACCGTCCGATGCGAACCATTTGTTCGAGCGGTTCACAGCGATGCTGGGGTCAGGGTTATAATGAGTTTACGGGGTTATACAAAGATTCGTGTATAACCGGGTAAACTTTGTATAACCTTATCTCATGAACCCTATTCGCAATCCTTTCGCACCCGGCGCGGGAACCCGACCGCCCGAATTGAGCGGACGGCTCAGCCTGCTGGAAGAAACACGCGTTGCGATCGGTCGGGCCAAACTGAGGCGGCCTGCGAAATCGATGATCGTCGTTGGATTGCGCGGCGTTGGCAAGACCGTCCTGCTCAATGAGTTTGCTCAGATGGCACGCGACGCGGACTGTCGGACGATTTTAATCGAGGCGCATGAGATTAAACCATTGCCCGATCTGCTGGTGCCGCCACTGCGTCAGTTGTTACTGGAGTTTGATCGGCTTGGAGCGCTTTCGGAGGCGGTGAAGCGCGGGTTGCGTGTGCTGAAGAGCTTCATGGGTTCAGTACGACTCAAATATGGCGAGGCGGAGATCGCACTGGAAATCGACCCGGAGATAGGGGCCGCGGATAGCGGCGATCTTGAGATCGATTTGCCGGCGGTATTCCAGGCCGTCGGTCAGGCTGCGATCGATCGTGGGCAAACTGTCGTGTTGCTGATCGATGAATTACAGTATCTCAAGCAACGCGAGATGAGCGCCCTGATCATGGCGTTGCACCGGATCAACCAGGACCGATTGCCGATCCTGATGTTCGGCGCCGGATTGCCGCAGGTGTTGGCTTTGGCCGGGAAATCAAAATCCTACGCGGAACGGCTATTCGACTTTCCGCGTGTAGGCTCGCTATCTGATGCGGATGCCGCAGATGCGATCCGCAAGCCGATCGAGGCGGAAGGCGAACGGATTTCGCCGGAAGCGCTCGCCGCGCTGATTGCGGAGACGCAGGGCTATCCATTCTATCTCCAGGAATGGGGTTATCAGGCCTGGCAGGTAGCGAGAACATCGCCGATCGATGTCGCCGATATCGATGCCGCGACAGAGGCTTCGATCAGGCGGCTGGACGAGAGTTTTTTCCGCGTGCGGTTCGAGCGGCTGACCCCCCGCGAGAAGGATTATGTGCAAGCAATGGCGAGCCTGCCGGGGTCGGGTCCTTATCGGTCCGGCGACGTCGCGGATGCGCTAGGGTTGCCGGTGCGAGCGGTGGGCCCGGTGCGAAACAATCTGATCGCAAAGGGTATGATCTACGCTCCGGCTTATGGAGATACAGCCTTTACGGTGCCGTTGTTCGAGCTTTTTCTAAGACGCGTCATGCCCCCGAAACTAACGGGGTCTGGGGCCTAAGGCCCCAGCGGGTGCAGGGCAGAGCCCTGCTGCTTTTCTTCATCGCTTAACGTAAGGACTAACCATGCCCAAGCGCACCGACCTCAAATCCATCCTGATCATCGGTGCTGGTCCGATCGTGATCGGTCAGGCCTGCGAGTTCGATTATTCGGGGGTGCAGGCGTGCAAGGCGTTGCGTGAGGAGGGGTATCGGGTTGTGCTGGTCAATTCGAATCCGGCGACGATCATGACCGATCCCGATCTGGCGGATGCGACGTATATCGAGCCGATCACGCCGGAAATGGTCGAGAAGATCATCATCAGGGAGCGGCCGGATGCGTTGCTGCCGACCATGGGCGGGCAGACGGCGTTGAATACCGCGATGGCGCTGGCGAAATCGGGGGTGCTGGACAAGCATGGGGTCCAGTTGATCGGGGCCAAGGCGGATGTGATCGACCGGGCGGAGGATCGGCTGAAGTTTCGCGATGCGATGGCCGAGATCGGGATCGAGGGGCCGAAGAGTGCGATCGCCCATTCGATCGAGGAGGCATGGGCGGCGCTGGAACTGGTGGGGTTGCCGGCGGTGATCCGGCCCTCGTTCACGCTGGGTGGCACGGGGGGCGGGATTGCATTCAACCGCGAGGAGTTTCTGGAGATTGTCACCAGCGGCCTCGATGCGTCGCCGACCACCGAGGTGCTGATCGAGGAGAGCGTGCTCGGGTGGAAAGAATACGAGATGGAGGTGGTGCGCGACGCGGCGGATAATTGCATCATCGTGTGCTCGATCGAGAATATCGATCCGATGGGCGTGCATACGGGTGATTCCGTGACGGTGGCGCCGGCGCTGACGCTGACCGACCGGGAGTTCCAGATCATGCGGGATGCCTCGATTGCGTGTCTGCGCAGGATCGGGGTGGATACCGGCGGGTCGAACGTGCAGTTCGGCGTCAACCCGGCGGATGGGCGGATGGTGGTGATCGAGATGAATCCGCGGGTGTCGCGCTCGTCGGCGCTGGCCTCGAAGGCGACCGGGTTTCCGATCGCCAAGATCGCGGCGAAACTGGCGGTGGGATATACGCTGGATGAGTTGCGCAACGATATCACGCAGGTGACGCCGGCGAGTTTCGAGCCGACGATCGATTACGTGGTGATCAAGATCCCGCGTTTCACCTTCGAGAAGTTTCCGGGCACGCCGGCGTTGCTGACCACGGCGATGAAGTCGGTCGGTGAGGCGATGGCGATCGGGCGGAGTTTTGCCGAGGCGTTGCAGAAGGGGTTGCGCAGTCTGGAAACCGGGTTGTCCGGGCTCGATGAGGTCGAGGCGCCGGGGGATGGCACGCATGATGCGTTCCGCGCCGCGCTTTCGACGCCGCGTCCGGATCGGTTGTTGATCGCGGCACAGGCGTTGCGGGCCGGGCTTTCGATTGCGGATATTCACGCGACGTCGAAATTCGATCCGTGGTTTCTGGAGCAGATGGCGGAAATCGTCGCGGCGGAGCGCAGGATTGCGAGCGAGGGTCTGCCGGAGGACGCGATTGGCCTGCGGGCGGTCAAGGCGCTGGGATTTTCCGACAAGCGGCTCGCACAACTGACGGGACGCGCGGAGACATCGATTGCGGCGGAACGCGCCGCCCTCGGCGTGGTGCCGGTGTATCGGCGGATCGACAGCACGGCGGGCGAGTTCGCCTCGGCGACGTCGTATATGTATGCGACGTATGAGGGCGGGTTCGGCGTGCCGCATTGCGAAGCCGACCCGACCGACCGGCAGAAGATCGTCATTCTGGGGGGCGGGCCGAACCGGATCGGGCAGGGGATCGAGTTCGATTATTGCTGCGTCCATGCCGCCTATGCGCTGCGCGAGGCGGGGTATGAGACCATCATGGTCAATTGCAATCCCGAAACGGTTTCGACCGATTACGATACGTCGGACCGGCTGTATTTCGAGCCGCTGTTCGCCGAGGATGTAATTGCGCTGATCCGGCGCGAGCAACAGAACGGCACGGTGCTCGGCTGCATCGTGCAGTATGGCGGGCAGACGCCGCTGAAGCTGAGCCAGGCGCTGGAGGATGCCGGAATCCCGATTTTGGGGACGTCCGCCGATGCGATCGATGTGGCCGAAGATCGTGAGAGGTTCCAGATTTTGCTGAAATCGCTCGGGTTGCGCCAGCCGGAAAACGGCATTGCGCGCTCGGCGGAGCAGGCTGAGGCGATCGTCGAGAGAATCGGATTTCCGGTGGTGATCCGGCCAAGCTACGTGCTCGGCGGGCGGGCGATGGAGATCGTGTATGATCTGCCCAATCTGCGGCGGTATATGCGCGAGGCGGTGATCGTTTCGGGCACCAATCCGGTGCTGATCGATCGGTATCTGAACGATGCGATCGAGGTGGATGTCGATTGCATCGCCGATCGTCAGACCGTGTATGTCGCGGGCGTGATGGAGCATATCGAGGAGGCCGGGATTCATTCCGGCGACAGTGCGTGCTCGCTGCCGCCTTATTCGCTCTCGCCCGCCGTGGTGGCGGAATTGCGCTCGGAGACCGAGGCGATGGCCAAGGCGCTGAACGTGGTCGGGCTGATGAACGTGCAGTTCGCGATCCAGCTCAACCAGGCGGGGGGTGAGAATGTCTATGTGCTGGAGGTCAACCCGCGCGCATCGCGCACCGTGCCGTTCGTGGCGAAGGCGACGGGGGTGCCGGTGGCCAAGATCGGCGCGCGGGTGATGGCGGGCGAGGCGCTGGCCTCGTTCGGCCTCGATGACACCATCATGCGCAGCCATGTCGCGGTGAAGGAGGCGGTGTTTCCGTTCGCGCGGTTTTCCGGCGTCGATGTGCTGCTCGGGCCGGAGATGAAATCCACCGGCGAAGTGATGGGGCTGGATGCGAGTTTCGCGCGCGCCTTCGCCAAGGCGCAGCTCGGTGCGGGGGTGAAGCTGCCGCGCGCGGGGACGGTGCTGCTCTCGGTGCGGGATGGCGACAAGGCGGCGATCGTTTCAATTGCGCGGCGCTTCGTCGATCTCGGGTTCGCCATCATGGCGACGCGGGGGACGGCGGCGCATCTGTCGGATGCCGGAATTGCGGCGCGGGCGGTGAACAAGGTGCTGGAAGGCCGGCCGCACTGCGTCGATGCGATCCGCTCGGGCGAGGTGCAGCTCGTGATCAACACGGCATCCGGCGCGCAGACCGTGGCGGATAGTTTCGACATTCGCCGCTCGGCGCTGACGCATGGAGTGCCGCACTTCACCACCATCGCGGGGGCGCGGGCGGCATCCCACGCCATAGCAGCCCTCGCGGCGGGGAGTCTTGAAGTTGCGCCGCTTCAGTCGTATTTTGTCCAACCGAGCTGACTGGTGCCGTGGCTGGAACATTCCGGTCGCGGTGCGCGCATTTATGCCAACTGCCTGCTGTTTAGAAGACTTTAAGGAATCGCCGTGCAAAAATTCCCGATGACCGGGCCCGGATTGACCAATCTCGAAACGGAGTTGCGCCACCTCAAATCCGAGGAGCGCCCCGCGATCATCCGCGCGATTGCCGAAGCCCGCAGCCATGGCGATCTGTCGGAAAACGCGGAATATCATTCGGCGCGGGAGCGGCAATCGTTCATCGAAGGCCGGATCGCCGAGCTGGAGGAAATCATTTCCGCCGCCGAAGTGATCGATCCGGCGACCTTGACCGGGGACACCATCAAGTTCGGCGCGCAGGTCGAGTTGATCGATGAAGAGACCGAAAAGCAGGTGCGGTATCAGATCGTCGGGCTGCACGAGGCGGATATCAAGCAGGGCCGGCTCTCGGTGACCTCGCCGCTTGCGAAATCGCTGATCGGCAAGAAGCCGGGTGATACGGTTTCGGTGCCGGCACCGGGCGGCGACCGGAGTTACGAGATCATCACCGTCCGGTTCGGCTAGGGTTTTGGTCACGATCGAGGATATCGAGGCGGCGGCGAACCGCATCGCCGGGGCGGTGCAGCGCACGCCGCTGGTGTATTCGGATGCGCTCTCGCGCGCGACCGGGGCGCGGGTGCTGTTGAAACTGGAAAATCTGCAGGCAACCGGCGCGTTCAAGGAGCGTGGTGCGGCCAACCGGATCGCGTTGCTGACCGAGGCGGAGCGCGCGCGCGGCGTGATTGCGATGTCGGCGGGAAATCACGCCCAGGCGGTCGCCCGGCACGCGCAACTGGCGGGGATTGCCGCGACCATCGTGATGCCGCGCTTCACGCCGACCACAAAAGTGATGCGCACGCGTGCCTGGGGGGCGCGCGTGGTGCTGCACGGCGAAACCCTCGCCGAGGCGGCGGATCATGCGCATGAACTGGCGGCTGCCGAAGGCCTCGTGTTCGTTCATCCCTATGACGATCCGGCGGTGATCGCGGGGCAGGGGACCATGGCGCTCGAAATTCTGGCGGATGCGCCGGATCTGGACATGCTGGTGGTGCCGACCGGCGGCGGAGGATTTCTCGCGGGCTGCGCCACTGCGGCGAAGGCGAAGCGGCCCGGGCTTGCGGTGCTCGGCGTCGAGGTCGAGGCCTATTCGGGGTTTGCTCAGGCGCTGGCCGGACAGCCGATCACGGTCGGCGGGGCCACGATCGCCGAAGGAATCGCGGTTCGCGACATCGGCCAGCGGCCACTCGCCATTCTGCGCGAGCTTGGCACCGAAATGTTGGTGGTGCCGGAATCCGCGGTCGAACAGGCGATCGCGCTGTTGATCGAAGGCGGCAAACTGGTCGCCGAAGGCGCGGGCGCGGCGGGGCTGGCAGCGGTGCTGACCTATCCCGACCGGTTCGCGGGCAAGACCGTCGCTCTGCCGATCTGCGGCGGCAATATCGATACCCGCACCCTCGCGAACACATTGCTGCGCAACCTGCTGCGCGACGGGCGGATTCTCAAGATTCTGATGGAAATCCCTGACCGTCCGGGCGTGCTCGCGGATATTTCGGCACGGATCGGCAATCATGGCGGCAATATCATCGAAGTGGTGCATCAGCGTCTGTTCGCCTCACCGACGGTGCAGGCGGCTCATCTGGAAATCATGATCGAGGCGCGCGATGCGGAGCATGGCAATGCGATCGTTGCGGTGTTGGAAGAGGTTTATACTGTCAAGCGGATGTGAGGCGGGACGGGTAAGACTTCTTTTTTGAAAAAAAAGAAGCAAAAAAACTTTGCTCCTTTGGGACTGCGGCGTTGAAACCCCCTGCGGCCCAACTAAAAAAAGTTTTTTGCTTCTTTTTACAAAAAAGAAGCGCCTTCTTTCCTGCTTAGCGCCATCATGATCCCCCCCATCCTCTACCAGTCAACCCACCTCCTGATCATCGACAAACCGGCAGGCCTCGCCTGTCATGCCGGGCCGCGCGGAGGTTCCAGTGTCGAGGATTTTTTTCCGCAATGGCGGCGCGGGCATGACGGGCCCTGGCTGGGGCATCGGCTCGATGCCGATACGGCGGGATGCCTCGCCATCGCGCGGCGCAAGACGACGCTGATTGCCTTGCAGAAGGCGTTCGCGGCCCATGCGGTGCGCAAGATCTATTGGGCGGTGGTGCAGGGGGTGCCGAAGGCTTCGGGGGGAACGATCGCGGTGCCGTTGCGCAAGCAGACCGACCCGACCGCGTGGCGCATGGTCGGCGGGCCGGGCGGGCAACCGGCGGTGACCGACTGGCGGGTGCTTGCGGCGGCACAGGGGCGGGCGGTGCTGGAATTATCGCCCCGGACCGGGCGAACCCATCAGCTGCGGGTGCATTGCGCTGGGATGGGGCATCCGATCATCGGTGATCCGGTCTATGGCAAGGCGGGGAGCGGGCTGTGTTTGCTGGCGCGGCGGCTGATGTTGCCGCTGGACCCGGTGGTGACGGCGGTTGCGGCGGTGCCCGATCAGATGCGGGTCGCGCTGTCAGGCGTCGATTTCGATCGCCTTGAGCCGGGCTAGGAAATCGCGGCAGAACGAGGCGGCGGTGGTGCGGCGCACCTTGCCGAGCAGGGCGGTATGCCGCGCCTTGCGTTCCTCAAGCGGCATGACCAGCCCGGCATGCATGGCATCGGCCACCGCATCGGCGTCGTAGGGGTTGACGATCAGTGCCTCGGTGAGTTCCTCGGCGGCCCCGGCGAAACGCGAGAGCACCAGCACGCCGGGATCGGCGGCGTCCTGGGCCGCTATGAATTCCTTGGCGACCAGATTCATCCCGTCGCGCAATGGCGTGACCAGAGCGATGCGGGCGAGGCGGTAGAACCCCGCGATGGTGCTGCGGTTTACCGTGCGGGTCATGTAGCGCAGCGGCGTCCAGTCGAAATCGGAATAGGCGCCGTTGATGTCACCGGCCTTGCGGTCGAGTTCGCGCCGGAGCGACTGGTAGCGATCGACATCCTCGCGCGAGCGGGCGGCGATCTGGAGCAGGCTGATCCGGCGCAGATGTTCGGGGTAACGGTGCAGCAACTGGCCGAACGCATCGAAGCGTTGCGGCAGGCCCTTGGTATAGTCGAGCCGGTCGACGCCGATGATCAGGGCGCGGCCGACCAGGCTTTCGATCAGCCGCTTGGTCTCGGCCATGCCGGCGGCACGTCGCGCGGTGCGGGTAAAGCCGTCGGCGTCGATCCCGATCGGGGTGACGGTGGTTTCGGTGCGATGGCCGTTATGGATGAAGCTGTGGTCGGTTTCGGGCCGCACGCCCATGCAGGAGGCGGCGGATTCGAGGAAGTTCATCCGGTCGCCATGGGTCTGGAACCCGATCAGGTCGGCGGCGGCGAGGGCGCGCACCAGAACCGCAGCCGAGGGCAGCACATGCAGCACGGCGGGCGGCACGAACGGGATGTGCAGGAAAAATCCGATCCGGTTGGTCACCCCGCGCCGGCGCAGCGCCTCGGGCAGAGTGAGCAACTGGTAGTCGTGGATCCAGATGATGTCGTCCGGCCGCAGGAGGGGTTTCAGCCGGTCGGCGAACGCCTCGTTGACCGTGAGGTAGCCTTCGTAATCATCGCGTTTGAAATCGAGCAGGCCGGTGCGGTAGTGCAGCAGCGGCCAGAGCGAGCCGTTGGAAAACCCGACATAATAGCGCCGGTAATCCGCCTCGCTCAGATCGATCGTGGCATAGGTCAGGTCGCCATGCTCGGTCACGGTCGCGGCTCTCGAAGTGGCCGCGGCGCGCTTGCCGGACCAGCCGAACCAGAGGGAGCCCGGCGTCATCGCCTCGGCAAGCGCCACCGCAAGACCACCGGCCTTCGCGCCGCGCTCGGTCGGCAGGGACACGCGGTTCGAAACGATGACGAGGCGGCTCATCGCAGCACCCCCTTCACCGCGCGGGCGAGCCACGCGCGGACCGATGCGGTGGTGCCGTCGAAATCGCGATGAACGTGCAACCCGATCCCGCCGCGCACGTTGGCCGCGTCGATGGCGGCTTCGTCGGTCGTATCGTCGCCCACGAACACCGGCACGCGGCCCCTGAACGGCGCCTGCTGCATGAACCAGTCGAGCGCCCGACCCTTGCCGGCACCGACCGGGCGGATTTCCCACGCCATGTTCGCCGGCAGGATTTCGATATCGGGCTCGCCCTCGATGAAATGCTCGATCAGCATGCGCAACGCGGGGCCCTGTTCCGGCGCACGACGAAAATGGGCGACCAGCGTGTAGGTTTTTTCCTCGATTGCCACGCCCGGCATGCGAACGGCAGCATCGTGCAGCGCCGCGCGCCATTCGGGGCGGTTGGCCGAAATCGTGATCGGGCGATGGATCACGCCCGCCGCGTCCCGGCACAGAAATCCGTGCTCGGCTCCCGCCGGAAGAACGGTTCCGGTCACGCCGTCGATATCCGCCATGGTCCGGCCCGACAAAATCGCCATGGCGCCCTCGCGCTGCGCCGCCAGATCCGCGAGCAGGGCAGGCAGGCCGGGCGGCACGATCACCTCGGCGGGAGTCGGCGCGAAGTCGAGCAGGGTGCCGTCCATATCGAGGAACAGCGCGTGGTCGGGTGCAAGATCGGGTAACATATCGTAATAGATGGGCAGGACGAATGCCCGATCAAGCGAAACGTCGATCACCCCTCCGGTGTCGGCCAGGATTGCAGATCGTGTCCCAGCAGCATCGGAATCCGCAGCAGGACGCGGCCATGATGGGTGATATCGATCGGTTTCGCGACCGTGATGGTGCGGAAACGCGGGGCATAGCGCTTCATGATATCCGCCTCGTCACCCGGCATCGCGGCAATCAGGATATCGTCCCCGATCAGCGATTGCGGCGGGGTGGTGATGCCGAATTCATGCTTGTCGCCCTCGAATACGGTCACCGGCACATCGGGGCCGAGCGCATAGGCGATCTTGCCGGCATCGAACCAGCGCAACGCCGCCACCGCCATGTCCGGCTTTGCCAGATCGCCGCGCCGGGTCAGCGCGGTGCGGAAGCTCCGCCAGTCGATCACCTGCAACTCCGGCGAGTGCCCCAGCCCGAACAGGCGGTTGAAACCGGGCACGATGCCGAAGTTCAGCTCCGCGCCGATGAAGATCACCGAAGCGGTCAGCAACGCCGCCGTCGCCCATACCACGATCGCGAGGCCTCGCCGCATCCGCTCCGTCGCGCGCGATGCCCACTCCCCCAGAGCGGGGAACAGCATCAGGTAACCCGGCGCGGCCCAGTGGAACAGGATCTTGCGCGAGGACCAGAACGCGATCGCGGAGAACAGCACGATCGGGATGACCGCGAGCCAGGACAGGAACCGGGCCCGGCGCTCCGCATGGCGCCGGAACCCGCCGATCAGCAGGGCGATCATCGGCACGAAAATCCAGGGGGCGATGAACACCGCCTCGCCCAGCCAGACGATGAAGGGCCGCAGGGGGTGGATGCCGAACCCGGTGGCCCGCGCCCCCTGATAGCCGAACGAGGCCCAGTGGTTCAGCGCATTCCAGATCAGCACCGGCGAAAAGACCACGAGCGCGATGAGGCAGGCGACCCAGGGACCGGCGCTGGCGAGGGCACGGCGGCCCCGCGCATCGAAGATCAGGAATGCGAGCGCACCGAGCAGGTTCAATACCGCATTGTATTTCGAATCCATCGCGAGGCCCGCGAGCAATCCCGCGAGCGGCCAGAATTCCGGTTCGGGTTCGGCGTCAAGGTCCGGCCGGGCCACGCCCACGGCCCGCGCCAGCGCCCAGGCGGCGGCGACCAGAAAGAAATCCAGCGGCCCGTCCGGCAGCACCCAGGTGCCGAACGCGATGGCGAAGACCGGCGAGATGTTCAACGCCGCCACCGCCCACACCGCCGCGCGGGCCCCGAACAGGCGGTTGGTCAGCCCGTACATCAGCGCGCCGGTTCCCGCGAACAGCAGCACGAACGGCAACCGTACGATGAAGGGTGAGTGCAGCCCGGTCAGTCGCTGGATCGTGAGTTCCATGAACCACGAGATCGGCGGATGGTCGAAATATGACAGCTGATAGGTATGTGCCGCCGAGACCATGTAGCTTTCGTCGATGCCGAGCCCCATTGCGGCGGCGAACAGCAATCGGATCAGCAGGGCGGCAAGGATGATGATCGTGGCTTGGGTCGCTGGCTTCATGGCTGAGCGGCATGGGCGAGGGACCGCCGCGGGTCAAGCCGGTATCCTTGACACATGGTAAGGTCTGACCGATGGAAAATGAAGGCATCGCGCGGTGCCGCCGCACCTATTCCGGAACCCTTCGCAAGGAACGATCCGATGTCCAGCCCACGATTACCCGGCTTACGATGGATTTACGCTTTGGCTGGCCTGAGCCTGATACCGTGCGTGGCAATGGCCTCGACGGTGCCCAATGTCATGTGGTCAGCCGATCTCGCCAAGCCGGTCTATGCGACGCCCCGGCTCGGTGGCGGACAAATCTACGTGACGAGCACGCAGAGCACCGGCCCCAACGTGTTCGCGCTCGATGCGAAATCCGGTCACATCATGTGGCGGTACGCAACCAGCGGCGCCATCACGATATCACCCACCGTGGGTCAGACGCAGGTGTTCGTCGCGTCCGATATCGGCGATACCCATTTCATGCGGGCGCTCGATGCCAAAACCGGGGCGCTGGTCTGGCAATATACCCGCAACAAGCCGCCCGAATGCATGTGCAGCCATGACGCGCATGTCGGCGACGGGCTGGTTTTCGCGCAGACCGACGGGCACAGCCTGTATGCCTTCGCGCCGGTCGGTGCCATGCCGTCGCGCCGGATCTGGCAGTTCAAGGGGGATGGTGCGCGCCTCACCTCGCCCGTGACCACGGCGGGGCTGGTCGTGTTCGGCTCGGCCAATCACGATCTGTACGCCCTCGATGCGAAAACCGGTGCCCCGCGCTGGACCGCACACACCGGATACGCGTTCGTCAGCACGCCGGTCGCGGGTGATGGCCTGGTGATCGCCGGCAATCGGGGCGGCACCGTGCATGCCTATGTCGCGGCAACCGGGAAACCCGCCTGGAGTTTTGCCACCAGTGGCGCGATCGATCATCCGGTCGTGATCGATCGTGGCCGGGTCTATGCCGTTTCCAACGACCGTATCCTCTACGCGCTCGATCTCAAGACCGGTCATGTCCTGTGGCAGCACGTCATGGCCGATTATGCCACCGCCGCACCGCTGGTGCACGGCAAAGCGGTGATCGTGGCGGATCGTGCCGGCGAGCTGCTCGCCGTGAACGCGGCGACCGGCAAAAGGATCTGGCATGCCCCGTTGGGCGGCACGCCGTTCTTGCGCCCGATGCTGTGGCGGAACGATATCGTGCTGAAAATCGGCGATCATGCCGTGGCCGCCTACGCGGCATCGACCGGCACGCTGAAATGGCATTATACCAGCCGATCGGTGGTCACCGATCCGGTCGTCGGCACCGGCTCATCGGGCGGCGTGATACTGGCGACCAGCAACGGGCATGTGCTGGCGTTGCAATGAGGGAGCGTTTAGTTGGTGGCGACAGGATGACGCGTTGTTTCGCCCGCCGTGCCGGGCTCATCGGGGTGGGTCTGCTGGCGCCGTGCCTCGCTCTGGCGGCACCGGGGCCGATCACGACGAGCACCGGATGGTTTCGCTATCTGTTGCCGCAGATCCCGGCGGGTGGCTTCGTGATCCTGCATAATCAAAGTGCGAAATCCGTGGTGCTCGACGCGGTGCAGACCCCGGCCTGCGGTATGGCCATGCTGCACAAGAGCGTGAACCGCAGTGGTGTCGACCGGATGGTGATGGTAGGTCACATCACGATACCGGCGCACGGATCGTTCAGCTTCTCCCCGGGCGCCTACCATATCATGTGCATGCAACCGAAGATGAAGCCCGGTGAGACCGTGACCGTCACCCTCTCGTTCCAGAATGCGCCCGCCCTCGCTGTTCCGTTCAAAGTGTATGGTGCGGACGGCAAACCGGCCGGTCGATGATCCGCGCGATCCTGCTGGCGGGCACCGCGCTCGTGATCTGTGCCGCCGCCCCGAACCCCGGATCGCCATCAGGGGCCACCATCGTCGCTCAGGGCACGGCCAATGGCGTTCTTCCCTGCATGGCCTGTCACGGTCCTGACCTTGCCGGCAATCCGTCGATCGGCGCGCCCCGCATCGCCGGGCTGCCGGTGGCGACGACACTGGCCGCCTTTCACGCGATCGCGGTGGGCCGGATGGGGAATAACTACGTCATGAAGAACGTCGCCCACGCCCTGACCGCTCCGGAACGCGCGGCGGTCGCTGCCTACCTCGCCACCTTGCCGGCGGGCACGCCATGACCAACCGCCGTCGCCTGCTCGCGAGCGTTGCCGGTGGCGGCAGCCTGGCGCTGCTCGCCGCCTGTCACCAGAAATGGAAACTCGACCCGCAGGATATCGATATGCGCGGGCATCTGCCCGACCTCGCCTTCACCATGACCGATGCCGAAACCGGCAAAACCGTCACGGCGGCGGATTATCGCGGCAAGATCGTCATGCTCTATTTCGGCTACACCAACTGCCCCGATGTATGCCCGTTGACCCTGTACGAGATGACCAAGATCCTGAAATCGCTGGGCGCGAAAGCCGGGGATGTCCGGTTCCTGTTCGTCACGGTCGATCCGCTGCGCGATACGCTGCCGGTCCTCGCGAAATATATCGGCCTCTATCACACGCCGGAATTCGTCGGCCTGCGCGGCACACACGCGGAACTACAGGCACTGGCCTCGCGATACCACGCCGGGTTCTCGGTGCATCCCTCGTCCAACCCGGCGGATTATACCGTCACCCACACCGCCGCGGCCTATGTGTTCAACCGGCACGGCAAGGCGGAGTTCATCTGCGCCGGACTGTCCGCGAAAGCGCCGGATATCGCGGGTATTACCCGGGATTTGCGCCATCTGGTCGAGACGGATCGGGTTTGAAGTCAGGAAGGGCTTCTTTTTTGTAAAAAAGAAGCAAAAAACTTTCTTTCGCTGGCGTTCTGGCTCGGGGGATCAGCCGAGGCGCGCCAGCCATGTCAGCAGACCGCGCTTCTGGGGCGTGGTGCCGAGCTTGGCAAGATCGCTGGTGAGCACTGCATAATCCGGGTGCTGGTTCAGCCCGAGATCGGGGATGATGAAGCGCGCATTGCCGTGCGGTCCGAACACGTAAATCAAAGCCGAATGCACGACCTGATATTTTTCTGGGTCCGGCGAGGGATGCACGGATGCCACCACACGATAACGCCGTGTCAGTTGATAGACCTGATTGGCACTGCCGCGCAGTCCGACGAAATGCGGGTCGAACAGAGCAAGATATTTTTTCAGCACCGGCAAGGTGTCGCGCGCGGGATCGACCGTGACGAACAGGAACACCGTATTCGCCGCAGCCGCACCGAGTTTCAGATAGATCTGGTGAAGTTTGTAGAGCGTATCGGGGCAGACGTCCGGACAGTTGGTGTAGCCGAAATACAGCATCACCACCTTGCCGTGGAAATCGGCCGCGGTGACGGTCTTGCCGGTGCTGGCATCCTTCATCGTGAAGGCCAGCGGCGGCACCAGCCCGGTCACCCGCACCACCGGTTGCGCGGCCGACGCCGCGAACGGTGTCAGCAGGATCGCCGCCAGCAGAAAACGCCGCAGCATGGAAATCATGAGGACGGCGTGCCGATCTTGGCCTTCAACGCCTCGTTCACTAACGCCGGGTTGCCCTTGCCCGCCATCGCCTTCATCACCTGCCCCACGAAAAACCCGAACAGTTTATCCTTGCCCGATCGGTATTCCGCAAGCTTGTCGGGATTGGCGGCGATCACCGCATCGATCGCCGCATCGATCGCCCCGGTATCGGTCACCTGGCGCAAGCCGCGCGCCTCGACGATGGCAGCCGGGGCCTCGCCGGTCTCGACCATGAGTTCGAGCACGTCCTTGGCGATCTTGCCGTTGATCGTGCCGTCCTTGATCAGATCGAGCAGCGCGCCGAGATTGGCCGCACTCACCGGACTATTCTCGATGCTGCGTCCGGTCCGGTTGAGGGCCGCGAAAAAATCCCCCAGCATCCAGTTCGCGACCTGCTTGGCATCGCGGCCCTTCGCCACCGTCTCGAAGAAATCGGCGGTGACCTGTTCCATCACGAAAATCGCGGATTCGTAGGCCGAAAGCCCGTAATCGTGCATCAACCGCGCCCGTTTCGCATCCGGCAGTTCGGGCAGCCGGGTTTTCAGCGTCGCGACCCATGCCTCGTCGAGCACCAGCGGCAATAAATCCGGCTCGGGGAAATACCGGTAGTCATGGGCATCCTCCTTGCTGCGCATCGAGCGGGTTTCGCCGCGCGCCGGATCGAACAGCCGCGTCTCCTGCATGACCTCGCCGCCGGATTCCCAGATTTCGACCTGCCGCCGTGCCTCGGCCTCGATCGCCTGCATCACGAAGCGGATGGAATTGACGTTCTTGATCTCGCAGCGCGTGCGGAAAGCCTCACCCGCCTTGCGCACCGAAACATTGACGTCGGCGCGCATCGAACCTTCATCCATGTTGCCGTCGCAGGTGCCGAGATAGCGCAGGATCGTCCGCAACTTGCGGATATACGCGCCCGCTTCCTCCGGCGTGCGCATGTCCGGCTCGCTCACGATCTCCATCAGCGCGACGCCCGAGCGGTTGAGGTCGATCAGCGATTTGCTCGCGTGCTGATCGTGCATGCTCTTGCCGGCATCCTGCTCCAGATGCAGCCGGGTGATGCCGATCGAGCGGGTTTCGCCCGATTCCAGCTCGATATCGATCGTGCCCATGCCCACGATCGGGTGTTCATACTGGCTGATCTGATAGCCCTGGGGCAGATCGGCATAGAAGTAGTTCTTGCGGTCGAACCGCGAGACCAGATTGATCTGCGCGTTCAACCCCAGCCCGGTCCGCACCGCCTGCGCCACGCATTCGCGGTTGATCACCGGCAGCATGCCGGGAAATCCGGCATCGACGAAACTGACCTGGGTGTTCGGCGCGCTGCCGAAATCGGTTGCCGCTCCGCTGAACAGTTTTGAGTTCGAAATCACCTGGGCGTGGACTTCGAGCCCGATCACCAGTTCCCACGGGCCGGTGGTGCCTTCGATCGTGTAGCTCATGACGCCGCCCCCGCCCGCACCGAAGGCCGCGCGGTGAAACCCGCCGCGCGTTCCAGCGCGGCGGATACCGCAAACACCGTTTCCTCGTCGAAGTGCCGCCCGATCACCTGCAGCCCGAGCGGCAGACCCCGCGCATCGAGCCCCGCCGGAACCGACATTGCGGGAACCCCGGCGAGGTTCGAGGGCACCGTGAACACATCGTTGAGATACATCGTTACCGGGTCGTCCATTTTCTCGCCGATCGCAAACGCCGCCGAGGGCGCGGTCGGCGTCAGGATCGCATCGACCGTCGCGAACGCCTCATCGAAATCGCGCAGCATCAGGGCACGGACTTTCTGCGCCCGCAGATAATACGCATCGTAATATCCCGCCGAGAGGACGTAGGTGCCGATCATGATTCGCCGCTTGACCTCGGCCCCGAACCCGGCGGCGCGGGTGCGTTCATAAAGATCGATCAGATCCTCGCCGTCCACCCGCGCGCCGAACCGCACGCCGTCATAGCGCGCAAGGTTCGACGACGCCTCGGCCGGCGCCACGATGTAATAGACCGGCAGGCCGTATCTTGTGTGCGGCAGCGACACATCGACGATTTCGGCCCCCTGTTGCCGGAGCCAGTCGATGCCCGCCTGCCAGAGGTTTTCGATCTCCGGTGCCATGCCCTCCACCCGGTATTCGCTGGGAATTCCGATCCGCAACCCTTTGACCCCGCGCGCGCAGGCGGCCCGGAAATCGGGTACCGGGCGATCGGCGGAGGTGCTGTCGCGCTCATCGAACCCGCTCATCGCACCGAGCATGATCGCGCAATCCTCGACAGTGCGCGCCATCGGCCCCGCCTGATCGAGCGAGGACGCGAACGCGACGATGCCGAAGCGCGAACACCGGCCATAGGTCGGCTTGATCCCGGCAATGCCGGTGAACGCCGCCGGCTGGCGGATCGAGCCGCCGGTATCGGTCCCGGTCGCGCCCATCGCCATCCGCGCCGCCACCGCCGCCGCCGAACCGCCGGAGGAGCCGCCGGGGACGAGTTTCGCCCCGTCCGCACGCTGCCAGGGGTTTTCCACCGCGCCATAGGCCGAGGTGATGTTCGATGAGCCCATGGCGAACTCGTCGAGATTGGCCTTGCCGAGCATCACCGCGCCCGCCGCCTTCAACTTCGCCGAAACAGTGCTCTCGTAAGGCGGCACGAACGGGCCCAGAATGTTCGATCCCGCCGTGGTCCGCACGCCCTCGGTGCAGAACAGATCCTTCATCGCGATCGGGATTCCCGAGAGGGCAGGGGCATCGCCCGCCGCCCGCGCGGCATCGGCCTCCCGCGCCTGCGCGCGTGCCGCATCCGGCGTCATCGTGACGAACGCGTTGAGCCGGGGATTGAGCGCCTCCACCGCGCCGATATGCGCCTCGGTCAGTTCGACCGCCGAAATTTTCCGTGCCGCCAGCGCATCGAGCGCTTCGGCGATGCTCATATCCAGCATGCTCATTCCACCACCTTCGGGACCGCGAAGAAATTGCCGATCCGGTCCGGCGCGTTGGCCAGGATTTTTTCCGGATAGTTCCCGTCGGTCACCGCATCCTCGCGCAGCCGCATCGCCATCTGCGCGCCGCCCGACAGCGGCTGCACACCATCGACATTCACTTCGGATAATTGCTCGACATAACCGAGTATCGCATTGAGTTCGCCTTCGAGGCGCGGCACCTCCTCGTCATCGAGGCGGATACGGGCGAGTTTCGCGATACGGCGAACCGTCGCGGGGTCGAGCGACATGGGCATCCCTTGGGTTTCTGTGCGGTCTGGATCATAAACGCGACCATGACACTGTTCAACCTGACCGACCTGGTGGCAGCAATGCCGCGCAACGCCCGCCTGATCGGGCTCGATCCCGGCTCCCGCATCGTCGGCATCGCCCTCTCCGACGTCAGCCGCCGCCTCGCGTCGCCCTACGGCGCCATGAAGCGCGGCAAACTCGCCGAAATGGCGCAGACCCTCCGCGAGATCGCGGCCAAGGAGGGTGCCACCGCGCTGGTGATCGGCCTGCCTTTGTCGATGGACGGCACACTCGGCCCCGCCGCCCAGGCCGCGCGCGACTGGGCCCACGCGATCACCTTCGCAACCGGCCTGCCCGCCGCGATGATGGACGAACGCCTGTCCTCGGCGGCGGTCAACCGCGCGATGATCGAGGCCGATGTCTCGCGCGGCAAGCGCGCTGCCCGGGTCGATGCCGCCGCCGCCTCCTACATGCTGCAGGCCGCGCTCGACATCATCACGAATGCCGG
>JAQTXO010000215.1 GCA_028688765.1 Acidiphilium sp.
TCCAATCCAAAGTTTTTATGGAGACGCACGTGACCCTGCCACAATTGCTCGCTTCTACCGGCCTTGCTGCCGTTCTCGCAATTGGTACTGCCCAGGCAACCATTATTTCCGGTGTTGGTACCTTTGCCGATTCTGCAGCTACCCCAATTTTCACCGGCACAGTGAACAATAGCGACATTACCAACCTCAACCTGGCCCTAAACCAGCGCCAATATTTTAGCCAGTTCCTGAGCATTACGGCGACCGACTACGCTAGAAGTTTTTTTGGTGATAAGACAAGCAAAGACTCGATTGCTACCAACTTCACCTTCACATTACCCACCACAGCCACTGGTAGCGTCACCGGCAAAGGCGTCGATACGACCTTTAGTCTTTTGGGATACATTTACAGCTCCAGCGGCGACATTACCTGGAACAATCCGAGTTCAATCGATTTCAGCGATGGTGCCATTCTCAAAATCTCGCTGGGCTCGGCTCAATTCAATCCCTATGGAATCTTTCCCAACGGTTCAACAGCGAATATCTACGTCGGTGCAACTTTCGAACTGACCAAGGATCCAGTGAGCAGTGGCCCGACCCCTGTCCCTGAGCCTGGCTCGCTCATGCTGCTGGGCACTGGCTTAGTCGGCCTTGGTCTCGTACTTCGCCGCCGTACCAGCATCAAAGCCTGATCCTGCTTTCAATCACGCGGTATGATAAGCGCGCGGTGTTCGCGGCAAAGTTAGGATCATAATTCCCTCAGCGGCGGTGAGCCGGTAGCCAACCAGACGGGTCGCTTGATGGCGATGAATATCTGCCGGGATCAGTGATCACCACATCGTGGAGGTAAGGGCGGAGCCTGATCAGGCCTGTGCGGCTGAGTGGAACAGAAAACCGGCATAAGGCGACCTACGGTGACAGCGGCTTGGAGCCTGGAAAACTCGTCATCGGCCATGGTGGAGTCCATTATTAGTCGTTGATGAGATTTTCAAGGGTCTTTTTGGCAACCTAAAAAGTACCAAAAAATCTCGAACGGCTCCATGACGTCAATTTTAGTCCATTAGAATATATTCTTGTAAGGCATGAAACGTCATAAAATGTCCTTTTATCCAGTCATTAAGTTTAGGTTTTTTCTACAGACCATTGCACCTATGGAGCCTTCCACCAGGACAGCGCATGACTCGACCCTGATCCGCCCCGCTCGGCTGAAATCCGCGCTCTCCCGAGCTTTCCCGCCCAGCCTCTCGCCCATGACCCGCTTGCCCGACATTTCTGCACCCTTGGGTGCAATTGCAGCACTAGTGCCATTGTCGGAAAATGTGGATTATGCTCACCGGCATGGGCAAGCACTCGATGACCTCGCTGCGGGAGCGCCGTGCTGCGCTAGGTCTGGTTCAGATGAACCTCTGGATCAGGGAGGAGGACCGGGCGGCGTTCACCGCGGCGGTGGAGCCGTTCAAGCAGCGGGCCGGGGAGATGGACCCGGCGCAGCGGCCCGGCAGGAAGCGCCAGAGGGCCGCGAGGGCGCCGCGCCCGCATTTGGAGCCGTCGAGAACGTCAACCCCGTCAGGGACGCCCCAGACGCCATCAGAGCGGCGATCGGCACCGCGACCGACCATGGCCCTGCCCTGTCGGCTGATCTTCCCCACCAGGCCACCCGCCCACATCCGCAACGCGATGAAGGACGAGGGGTGGTTCTACGACAAGCTCGCCGGCACTTGGACCGCCAACGAGGCCGAACTGATCGAACGTTGGATCGAGGAACTGACCCGCGACTGGCGGGTCAGGATCATCGGCCCACCGGGTGATTGAGACCGCAAAAAGCACTAGTGCGAATCACGAAGTGCGCACTTACGAGTTGCTGCGCAACTCAGCGCGCGAATGAAGCCAAGTGCGTCAGCCAAGCACTGACGCACGAATCTTATCCGACGGTATGATCGGCAGAATCCAAATTTGGCGCATAATAAGGCCCTGATCGCTGAAGTTCTTCTGTCCCTAGGTACGGTTTATGGCGTCCCTAGGGGCGAATCGAAGTATGACCTATTGTGTCCCTAGGCACGGTTGGAGCGTCCCTATGGACGGAGATGACAAGACCGCACGGGCACGCAAGCAGCGGATGCGGGCGCGCCGTGAGGCTGACGGTATGGCGCAGGTTTCGGGCTGGGTACCTACGGCCCGTCGCGCCTATGCACGGGAAGTTTTGCGGGCAGTAGCGGAAGGGTCGAACAGCCTGCCCCCTGACCCTGAGATGGCTGCCGCCCTTGATGCCGTGCGCGCCGACCTGTCTAGGGCTCATGCTCAGATCGAGGCTCGCGAGACGGCTTTGCAAGCTGCACGTGATCTGGAAGCCCGACTACAGGCTGAGCGGGATGAGGCCAGGGCGGCAGAGGTCACGGAGCGGGAGAAAGTGGCAGCGATCACCTCAGAGGCTCGGGAGGCCGCCAGAGCCGCGCAGGAAGCCAAAGAACGGACCACAGAGGCGCTACAGCGTGCGGAGAAAGCGGAAACTGCCATCCGGCAGGCCAAAGCCCTACCTGGCATCAAGGGGCGGCTGGTGCGCTGGCTGGCTGGCGACGTGCTGTCGGATTAGCTGCCCTGAATCGTCCGTATTTTGATATCAATAGAATTAATTTCTTGTTTCCACCGTTGATTTTCGGGGGTGGCGCTCAGTCCGAATGACAAGTCGTTTCGCAGTTGTTAGCAAAAGGCGGCGATCTTCTGGCGCACAGGCGCGATAGAGTTCCGTCAGGAGCAACTCGTCCCCAGGGAGCGATCCGGTGTCGCCTGAGATCAGATAAGTGAGTGTGGTGTCGAGCGCCCTTGCGATTGTTTTGAGATTCTCCCGCATTTGACCAGCCCGGTCAGTTTCCCATTGGGCGACCGCAGAGCGCGACACACCGAGCTTTGTAGCAAATTGATCTTGGGTCAAGTTTCTTTCGATGCGCAATGCACGGATACGCTGCCCAACCGATTGCGGTGTTGTTTGCTTGTTTGGTGCCATTTTGTTAGGTTAAAATAATAAACGCTAACTGCCAACCGTCTTATCATTATTGGTTCTGGGAGCGATCCGGCAGATTATTTTGCTGCAGAATTCTTCATTATGGAAAGCGCCGGGAAGTCGCGGGGAAGGATAGGCGTAGTCCCGGCTGCGGGGCCGGGCGAGGGCGGTAGTCGGAGGCACGCGGGGACTGGTCGAGAGGCCCGGCCAGGACCGCGCCAGGCGGGGATGAATACTTGGCGGCGGCCTTCATCATGCGGTTAGGACCCACTCACCTGTTGCCGCAAGGGCATCGTGCATCGCATCAGGCGCAAGATCGATCTCACCTGGCCAGGTGACGACGCCATAGAGGACGTGAACCCTCGCGAACTCGCCAGGATCACGCAGCCGAGCAAAAACACCGGCAGTCGGTGCCGTGATCATCGCCGCCATATCGACAGTCCCCGCCGTACCGTCATGGAACCGCACCGCGAGACGGTAGCCCGGCAAGGGGATCACGTCGCGCACGTCATCTGAGGCCGTCGCCTCGATCGGCGGGATCAGGGCAGCGGCGAAATTTTCTGTGGCGACTGATTCTGCGCACATAGGGTCCAATTCTCCATCAGCTCGGCGCGATGTTGCTCACCCCATTCCCGCACGAGCGCGATGGCCGTGCGGGGTAGGTGTCCCTCGATGATATCGAGGGTCTCGATGTCGATCTGTGCCTTGAACCCGGCGTAACGGGCGTGGAAATGAGGCGGCGGGTGATCATGCCAAAACATCTGGATCAGCACGCCGTAGAACAGGCTGATCGTCGGCACTAAGCCATCCCGTGCGCCATTGTGCCCGGGTCATCAGAGGTCATTCAGCGGGAACGGGTCGGAGCTGGACCACTTCGCCCTTGTAGCGGTTCACTGCCTCGACGTGACGGTTCACATCCCCCCGAAACGCGCCTTCGGGCGTTACAGTGATGATCTTGGTGCGACCCCGCTTCACCCGGCTGATCGCGCCAACTTGCTCCAAAAGAGCCAGTGTACGAGCCATAGGGGCTTTATCAACGCCCTGCATTTCGGCCAAATCGGCAGCCGTTTTTGTGCAGGTGTAATCCTGCCAACCCAAGTGTCGGGTGATTAGTAGCAACAAGGCAAGAGCAGCGTTGCGTTCACCAACGGAAACCTTGGTTGCCATTAGGCGAGCCTGCACGGCGTCGATGTATTGATGACCCAGGCTCACGTTACCGCCTCCGAAAAAATCGAACTCTAGCTGAACTGGCCTTTCTGCCAGCGCCTTCAATCCGCTGGCATGATAGCGGGCTTTTTCGGCCCTGTCCGGGTCCTTCTCTGCGAGGGCGGCCTGATCGGCGAGCAGAGCGGCTTGTCCGTAGCTGCCCCGACGCCGGAGTTGGCGGGCGGTCAGATCCTCGACCGGAGCAGAGGAGCGCGGTCTAGCTGGTTGTCCGGCTAGGACTTCGGCCAGTGTGCGAGCGGGTGCTCCGGCTCGTTGATTGGCTTCCTGCACCGTTTGGGCCAAACGGATATCATCATCGGAATATCCCCGACGGCGTAATTCAGCGACTGATACAGCCATGAGTCCGACTCCCAATAGTTGCTGGCTCAGCAACTTAAGTTGCTGAGCCAGCAACTATTGTCAAGCGATTCTCGCGCGCAACGCCGCAGGATCCCTCGTTTTTTTCACTCGACCTTCCGGCGGTATCCTAACCTAAGAAAGGAATAGATCAGAAAGAGCGGAAACCCGCTTTGCGTTTTACCCATAATCGGCGGCCCTAACGGGCCGCGTTGTGGGGAGGTTGATACCGGGCGCGGACGCTTCGCGCCCTACGGATCTCCCGCGCTGCGCTCGATCCGCACCATGAGGTCACGGGCGATGGCCCGTAGGGCAGAAGGCGCATTGGAGAAAAGAAGCTCAGATGATGAGGGGAACCACGACCAGGATAAAGCTGATCAGAGACAGCAGGAGAAGAACCCGGTTGGGGCGAACGCGGTGGGTAAAGATTCTCCGTTCAGGAGGAAACGTAGTCTTCAAAATACCACCCTCTTCGCCTGCTGCCTTACGTCATCCTGCAGCAACCTAGGATTTATTCAACTGCAGATGGTTGCGTATTCCGAAGAAATAGGGGAAACCGAAGGGAAATTCGCTCATTTTCGGAGGTTTCATGAACAAATCCGATCTCGTGGCAGAGGTTGCCGCCCAAACTGACCTTAGTCGTGCCAAGATCATCGAAGCTATCGACCGGATATTCTCTACCATCCAAGCCCAGTTGAAGCAGGGAGATGAGGTACGGTTGAGCAATTTCGGCATCTTCAACCGAGCATCCCGTGCTGCATCACAGGGCCGTAATCCTAAGACCGGCGAACCGATCCAGATCGCGGCCTCGAACACGGTTAAATTTCGTCCAAGCCAGACCCTGCGTAACGCAACTCGATAATCAGGCTGAGGTGATGCCCTCCACACCGGAGGGCGATCTGGGGTGAGCCCATCTACCTCCTGATCATTGATGCCTAGGTGGTAGTGTCAGAAGATTGAAGGAATGTGTGGTACCTGACTCGCAACCCACGATAGGGATAAAACTTTCTGCTCGGTTTCTGCTATTACGAACATCTGTCAGAAAATTTTACATGGCCGTTGATAATTAAGTATAACCAACTGATAAAGTTAATTATTTTTTTTGGCATAAATTTTGCTTAATATATTTTATAATTCCAATCCAAAGTTTTTATGGAGACGCACGTGACCCTGCCACAATTGCTCGCTTCTACCGGCCTTGCTGCCGTTCTCGCAATTGGTACTGCCCAGGCAACCATTATTTCCGGTGTTGGTACCTTTGC
>JAQTXO010000216.1 GCA_028688765.1 Acidiphilium sp.
ACCAGGGTGGCCATCTGCTCTGGGGTCGGGTGCGGACCCCCGGGCACGAGCGGAAAGCCCTCGACATCCTCCGCCGCCACGCCGCCCATCACGTGCACACCCATGACTAGGCTGCGCAAAAGTTCGGCGACCTCGGTAATGCCTTGAATCATTTTCACGGCATGCGCGAGGCGCGGCGAGACGTTGAAGCCGCCCGGCAATGCGATATCGAGCCGCGCGTTGCTCGGCACCCGGGGCGAGACCAGAACGCGCCCCTTGCCGCGCCCCTCGCGTTCCAGCAACGCCCGCAACGAGGCCACCGCCTCGATCCGGTCGAGCGTGATCCGGATACCGGAACCGGCATTGGCGGCGGCGCGGTCGAGCGGTTCGGCATCGAGCGCGGTGATGCGCAAACTCTCCCCGTCCATCCGCAATTCCACCGTCACCAGCAGCATGGTGCCCTCCGTGAGCAGTTCGCGTGAGGTGGCGAGGATCTCCGAGAAAAACGTCACCTCGAAGCCGCCGGTCTGATCGGACAGCATCACCCAGGCCATCCGGGTGCCGCTGCGGGTGGTACGTTCCTTGCGCCCGACCACGGCGCCTGCGAGTTTGGCGCGGGTGATCCCGGCGCGGCCGGTGGGCTCGATCCGGTTCGAGGGTATCACACCGAGGCGCTTGAGCACGACAGCATAGGAATCGAGCGGATGGGCGGTGAGGTGAAAGCCGATCGCGTCGGCCTCGAACCCCAGGCGCTCGAATTCCGGCCAATCCGGCGTGTCGGGCAATTGCAGCGGCTCGGGCGCGGCGGCGGTGGCGAACATGCTGATCTGGCCGGAATTGCGGTTTTCCGCCTCGGCCTGGGCACGCCTAATCAGGGTCTCGGCCCCGGCCATGACGCGGGCGCGGTTGGGTTCCAACCGGTCGAAGGCGCCCGCCTTGGCCAGTTGTTCGATCTGCGCCTTGTTGAGCGATTTCGGCTCCACCCGTGTCGCGAAATCCGCCAGATCGCGGAACGGGCGGTCGGCCCGGACCCGCGCGACATCCTTCATCGCCCCCTCGCCGACCCGCTTGATCGCCGCCAGCGCGTAGCGAATTCCCAGCGTCCCGTCCGGTTGACGCTCGACGGTGAAATCGGCGAATGATGTGTTGATGTCGGGCGGCAGCATCGGGATGCCGAGGCGAACCGCATCCTGCTTTAACGCGGCAAGCTTTTCGTGATTGGTGTGCGACAGGCTCATGCAGGCGGCGATGAAGGCGGCGGGATGGTTGGCGCGCAACCAGGCGGTCTGGTAGGAGAGCAGGGCGTAGGCGGCGGCGTGGGATTTGTTGAAGCCGTAATCGGCGAATTTGGCCATCAGGTCGAAGACCTCGATCGCCTTGGCCTCGGTGACGCCTTTGGTTTTCGCGCCATTCACGAAAATTTCGCGCTGCGCATCCATCTCGGAGCGAATTTTCTTGCCCATCGCGCGGCGCAGCAGATCGGCGGCGCCGAGGCTGTAGCCGCCCATGACCTGCGCGATCTGCATCACCTGTTCCTGATACACGATGACGCCATAGGTTTCGGCCAGGATTTCGGTAATTGCAGGGTGCAGCGATTCCCAGGCCTGACCGTGCTTGCTGGCGCAATAGGCCGGAATATTGGCCATCGGACCCGGGCGGTTGAGCGCGACGGCGGCAATCAGGTCCTCGAACCGGTCCGGTCGCATCTGCTTGAGAACGTCACGGAAACCCTGGGTTTCGAACTGGAATACCCCGCCAGCCTCGGCGCGGGAGAGCATTTCGTAGACTTTTTTGTCGTCGAGCGGGATGCGTGTCAGATCGATCTCGGTGCCGAGCGTGCGCAGGAACTTCACCGCCCGGTCGAGAATCGTCAGCGTGGTCAGGCCCAGAAAATCGAACTTCACCAGCCCGGTCAGCTCGATATATTTCATCGAATACTGGGTGATCAGCGTGTCCGAGCGCGGGTCCTTGTACAGCGGCACCAGATCGGCGAGCGGGCGGTCGCCGATCACCACACCCGCCGCATGGGTGCTCGCATGGCGATACAGCCCTTCGACCTGAAGCGCGATTTCGAGCAGGCGGCGGATCGCATCGTCGGTGTCGCGCATCTCGCGCAGGCGGGGCTCGGCCTCGATCGCCTCGGCCAGCGGGATCGGCTTGGCCGGGTTGTTCGGCGTCGCCTCGGCCACCCGGTTGACCTGGCCATAAGGCATGCCCAGCACCCGCCCGACATCGCGCACCGCCGCCCGCGCCTGAAGCTTGCCGAAAGTGATGATCTGCGCCACCCGGTCCGCCCCGTATTCGCGCTTGACGTAGTCGATCACCTCATCGCGCCGCTCCTGACAGAAATCGATATCGAAATCCGGCATCGACACACGCTCGGGATTGAGGAACCGCTCGAACAGCAGGTTGAACGGAATCGGATCGATATCCGTGATCAGCAGACAATAGGCCGCCAGCGACCCCGCGCCGGACCCACGGCCCGGCCCCACCGGAATGCCCTGCGATTTCGCCCACTGGATGAAATCGGCCACGATCAGGAAATAACCCGGAAACCCCATCTGCTCGATGACGTTCAGCTCGAATTCGAGCCGTTCGGCATACCGCGCCGCCGTCGCCCCATCGGCGTCGATCGCGGCGAGCCGGGCGGCCAGCCCCTCGCGCGCCATCGCCCGCAACGTCTCGGCCTCGGTGCTGCCGGGGCGGACCTTCGGACAGATCGGCAGCAAGGGCTTGCGGGTGGGTGCGGCGATCGCGCAGCGCCGGGCAATGTGGAGCGTGTTGTCGCAGGCATCCGGCAGATCGGCGAACAGGTCGCGCATCATCCGCGCCGGCTTGAACCAGTGCTCGGTGGTCACCCGGCGACGCTCGGCCTCCGACAGCAACCGGCCCTCGGCGATGCACAGCAGCGCATCATGCGCCTCGTGCATGTCCTGCCTGGCAAAGAAACACTCGTTGGTCGCAACCAGCGGCAAACCCGCCGCCTCCGCCAACTGGATCAACCCCGGCTCGATCGCACGCTCCGCCGGCAAGCCATGGCGCTCCAACTCGATCGCAATCCGGTCGCCAAACGCATCGCCGAGAGCCGCCAGCAGCGTTTCAGCCTCCGCGCGCTGGCCCTCGCCCAGCATCCGCCCCAACGGCCCGAACCGGCCGCCCGTCAACAGCATCAACCCCGCCTGATGCTGGCGCAATACATCCAGCCCGATCTGCGGACGGTTCATCGCATCCGAATCGAGAAAACTGCGCGACGACAGTTTCGAAAGATTGTCGAACCCCACCGCATCCTTCGCCAGCAACACCAGCGGATCAGGCGGCAGACGCGGCTGATCGGCGCGGGAGAGCGCCACCTGACAGCCAATGACCGGCTGAACCCCCTTGTCCACACATGCCTTGGAAAACTCGATCGCCCCGAACAAATTCGACGTGTCGGTCATCGCAACCGCCGGCATCGACTCCGCCCGGGCCAGCGCCGCAATCTTGTCCGGCTTGATCGCCCCCTCGGACAAGGAATACGCGGAATGAACCCTCAAATGAACGAAATCAGCATGCCCCATCGGGCGAGCGTAGCACGAAATGGACGGGCAGCGGCAAGCAAGGCGAGGGGCTCTGCCCCTCGACCCCGCCAAAGGCGGAGCCTTTGGAATCCACTAGTTTTGGTTGGGGGAGGGCGATCCAGGTCTGATCGGCGGAACCAGCGAGACCGCGCCCTCCTCCTGACTAAAACTCCAGGGTTCTAAGGGCTCCGCCCTTAGCGGGGGTCCAGGGGGCAGCGCCCCCTGGTCTTCCTCACCGCCCGGTCCATTTCGCTTCGATCACGCGGGCGCCGGTGGGGATGGGGGTTTCGCGGGTTTGTTGATCTTCGTTTTTGCGGATGGCGTTGAGCAGGACGAAGAGGACGGCGGTATTGAGCATGCCGGGGGGGATCCACTGGATCATGCCGCCGATGAGCTGGTCCTGGATGGGGGAGATCGAGGGGTAGAGCCGGCCGCAGAGGTCGTAGAAATCGTAGTAGTTCACGGTGGAGAGGGCGACGGTGGCGGCGACCAGGATTTGCGGGAACATGACCAGGAATCCGGTGGCCATGCGGAACAGGTAGGAGGTTCCGGCTTCGGCGCGGGGTCGCGGGTCGAGCACCACGAGCCAGAACAGCAGGCCGGAGGCGAGCATGGCGATGTTCATCACCGCGTAGAGGGGTGGGTTGATCATCGAGGCGAAATCGACCGAGGGCAGGAGCCACACGTCGGTCACCGCGATCATGATGATTGCGGCGACGATCGGGTAGCGCAGGAACGCGAGCGGGCGGCGCAGGGCGGGGCGGGTGGTGAGGGCGATGAGTTCGGCGGGGACGCCGCGGGCGAGCGTTTCGCGGGGCCAGGCGAAGGCGATCAGGAACGGGCCGAACACGCCGAGCGTCATCTGCTGGAGGCGGTTGAGGAAGAACATGTGCTGGGCAGCGTATTCGAAATGGGTCTGGGCCACTATGTAGATGGACGCGACGCCGGTGAAATAGCAGATCCGCCGCCAGAGCCGGGGCATGTCGGCGGGGCCGGTGCGGCGCAGGCCGCGTGCGTACCAGAAGCCGAAGATCAGGGTGAGGCCGAAGATCGGGGCGTTGAAGATGAACGGGGCGATCCAGGGCAGGTCGGCGGGGACGTAGCGGCACGCGAGGTCGATCACGATGCCGGCCAGCACGATCGCGGTGATCGCCCGCCGGTCGGCCTGATCGAAGCGGTAGCGTGGTGCGGTCAAATCGGAACTCCGGCGAGGACGCGGCTGGTGCGGATGGTTTGCAGGGTTTGCACGCGGGTGACGTTGGGGGCGGCGGTGAGTTGTTCGGTCAGGCGGTTTTCGTGGGCGGCGTCACGCGCGACGAATTTCAGCAGGAAGTCGCCGCCGCCGCGGATCATGTGGCATTCGCGCAGTTCCTCCCAGGCGCCGACCTGTTGCTCGAACGCGTCGAGCACGGCCTGGCGCTGGCTGTCGAGGCCGACGATGGCAAAGAACTGAATCTGCCAGCCGAGTTTCTGGGGATCGGTTTCGGCGTGGTAGCCTTTGATCAGGCCGGATTCCTCAAGCCGGCGCACCCGGCGCAGGCAGGGCGGGGGCGAAATGCCGGCGCGGCTCGCGAGTTCCACATTGGTCATTCGGCCGTTTTCCTGCAGTTCGGTGAGGATGCGGCGGTCGATTTCGTCGAGTTGCGGCAGATCGGCGGCACGGCCGGTGTTCGGGGTGGCAGACAAATTTGCAGAGGCCGGAGTGTTCGGCATTCATTTCACCGGTGACAGAGTTAGACGCGTAATATAATTACATATCGCCGGTCAGGGTCGATGTGCAAGGTTGCCGCCTTGCGGCAGGGTGGGGTTGGTGCTTGTGCGACGCGGCGCAAGCCCGATATGGTGAATTTCTGCGACGATTCCGGCAGCTTCCCGCCGTGATCGAAACGAGCGACGAGTGAGGACGATGGCTGAAGCGGGACAGACGACCGGAGCGCGGGTGTTGATCATCGGTGCCGGGCCGGCGGGATATACGGCGGCGATCTATGCGGCGCGGGCGAATCTCGAACCGGTTCTGGTCGCGGGGCTTCAGCCGGGCGGTCAGCTGACCATCACCACGGATGTCGAGAATTATCCCGGCTTCGCGGATGTGATCCAGGGGCCGTGGCTGATGGAGCAGATGGAGGCGCAGGCGCGCCATGTCGGCACGCGGATCGATCACGACATCATTACTTCGGTCGATTTCACGGCGCGGCCGATGCGTGCGGTAGCCGATTCGGGGATGGTTTAT
>JAQTXO010000217.1 GCA_028688765.1 Acidiphilium sp.
AGGTGATCCCCTCATTCGCCATCATCGGCCCGACCGGACGGGTTTACGGCCACGCGACCATGGCCCCGGTGCCGGCTGAATCCTGGGCGAATGCCACACCTCAAACGCTTGAGGCCGTTGCCACCGCCGCCGCGCCGATCCTCGCCCGCCAGCTCGGGACGATCAATGCGAGTGTGCAGCAAAGCAACCCGAAATCGCTTGAGAACCGGCCGACCCGCATGATGATCGCCGGGGTGAAAGGCGCACCGGGTGACGGAAATCACGCTCTGGCACTGGATGTCCGGCGTGATCTGGCTCAACAGGGGATTGTGATCGTAACGAACAGGCACGATGCCGACTTCATTCTTTCAGGGCTCGTCAAGGTCTCACCGGCCCCGGTCAAGTCCGGGCAATCCCCCTCGGACATCGTCGAGCTCGATTGGTTGGTCCGTAGCCAATCGGGCGCGTTTATCGGCAAGGTCAGTCAGCTTCACGACTTGAAGCCGGATCAGATGGCGCCGTATTGGGGCGACGTCGCCGTTGCCGCCGCCCAGCAAGCCGCCCTCGGCATCAAGCAGGTCGTTGTCAATGCAATTCCAAAACGCGTCGCAGCGCCTCACGAGGCAACGGGAGCGGCGGCATCCGCCAAACCTGGGACACGGCCTGGATCGTAAAGGCAATCTCGCGGCATCCCGTAACATCGAAGGCAGCAGATCCATCGGTCCATCGGAACCACCGGCGCCCGCGTTGCTCCGCCTCGTAAAAGCCCGGGCCAAAACGCGTGTCCGACGCTCCCACCATTCTGCCGTCCAGCATCACCTCGGTAATCGCAATCCCCAACCTCCGACGATCGACCGAGGCCGGATCGATATCGGCCGCGCATGTGGAGGAAGACTCGATCATGACCACCGACGCACCGGGCGGCAGTCGAAACGACAACTGCCCGTTCTCCGCGTCGATCGCATGAAGCCGGCACCCATCGGCAGAGACCGAATACGTTCCTCCAACGCGACGTCCGCCGAAATCGCAGACCCGATCGTGCAGTCGCTGCCTCACTGACAGGAGAATCGGCCCGTCCATCACGAGAGGAGCGCAGGCGCGTTCGCGATCCCAGCGCAGAGGTTGAAAATCAGGATGCAACGACACCGCCCCTTTCTGCCGGGCGAAATGATGGCGGTTGCCACAATCGAGATAGGTTTCAGCCGGCAGGGTTTCCGCCCAAATGACATCGTGCCGGTCCAACTCGATGTGATGATAGACGACCTCAGGCCGGTCGACCTGCCGCACCGATACACCGTTGATCAGGTATTTGGCGGGGATGAGAACGTTCTCGCAGTAGAGCGCGTGGTCGGGCGAGACGTACAGATCGCGCGACGGAATGCCCGGCGCGAACGCCCCTTCCGTAATCAGCACGGGCAACACCGCTTCCGGTGCCGCGTGCCGATCGCAATCCACCCGCCGGTGCCCACACCACACGATGGGCCGCGCTTCACCATGATGGGTCACGACCAGATCGCCCCTGCGCAAATCTTCAACGCGCTTCGGTCCGGCCGGAGTCAGGATCAGCGTGCCGGCCACGAAGCAGGGCACGATCATTTCGTAGGTTTTCAAGCCCCCGGCGATGCCGTCAGGGATGATCGCCAAGGTCGAGGGCGGGGCCACGAAATCGAGAACCAATTCCGATGCGCCGCCGGTGATGGTAAAATCAGACCCATCGAGCGTGCCGGAAATTGTCTGGCCCGACCCATAGCCAGTGATGTCGATCGTGTCGCCTTGGGCAAACCCGGCAATCGTCGCCGCAAAGGATCGGCTTTGATTGAAGCTCAGGACCGAGCCCGTTGCCGAAAAATCGATGGTCTCGCCGGCCTTCACCACATTGCCGAGCGTCAGGCTTCCCCCGGCGAGATCGACCGTCCCGGTTCCCGCGAGGGTCGACCCGATCGTCAGGGAATCGCCGGGCATTTCGATCAACGAGCCGTTGTTGACGACAAGGCTTTGCCCCGACAGTGCGGACTGACCGCTGAATTCCCATTGGGCGCCCGGGCTCAATGAAATGGTCGAGAACGAGGTAATTTCGTGCCCGACCGCATTCATCACCCCCGGCGTCGTGCCGCCGAAGACGACATTCGCGACAGACCCGCCATTGGCGATCCCGTCGAGCACGGCGCCCGGCAGCAGTTCCAGAAGGCTGGGATGGGTGGCGTTCTGTCCGGGCAAAAACGAAATGGCAAGCGAGCCGCTTGCGGATATCGTCCCGCTGTCAATCACGGTCACGCTGACTGGATTGGCCGCGACCAGGACACCGACCTGACCGGTAATCGTCCCTTGATTGTAGAAGTCTGCGTAGGTGCCGATGGAGACGCCTGCTTGTCCGCCATCGATCTGTCCTTGCGAACTGTTCGTCGCCGAGGCAAGGTTCAGAAAGAGGCCGACACCTCCGCTGCCCCCGGTATTCTGATCATTGATGAGACCGGCATTGCTCAACGTCGAACTTGCAGGCCCCTGCCCCGAAAATTTAACCGCTTCGGATGATGTCGTCCCGCCGCTGATCGTCCCGCCGGCCTCGTTATCGAGCGTCACTATCGATTGCGACAGCAAGACACCACCTGAGGCACCGAATATCTGCCCGCTATTGGTGATATCCACCGTTCCAGCCATGGACGCGACGCCGTAACCTCCCTGGGATTCGATGGTTCCGGAATTATCCAGTTCACCACCGGATTTGAGCGACACGCCCGTTCCCACATCCGCGAGGATCGTTCCGATATTATCGATGACCCAGGCTGTGCCGGCGAATACTCCATCGCCGGTTGCCGCGGCGATGTCACCGGCGATCGTTACGGGATTTGCATAGACCGCAGAGGTCAGTGTAATGCCGTGCGCAAGGGTTGAAGTTATGGTAGTGGACACGACACCTCCCAGGTTTTGCTGCGATCAAAACATGCAATCTGAGGGTGTATTTAACGTTAAACCTAAAGTTGTGTAAAGCGAAAACGCTAAGGCTTTGTTAATCTCTTTATATAGATAGCGCTTGTCCTGGCATGAAACTTCGAGCGATTGTCAGCGCGGCTTCGTATTTGAGTTGAAATGATCGTAAACGATTTGGGCGATCGTCCGATTGATTCCCGAAACCGCTTCGAGGTCGCGCAACCCCGCTTGCCTGACCCCCCGCGCCGACCCGAAATGGTTGAGAAGGGCTCGCTTGCGCGCCGCACCGATGCCTTCGATCTCGTCGAGTTCGCTGCTGGATATTTTGCGGCTGCGTGCCGCCCGATGCGTCGTGATCGCATACCGGTGAGCCTCATCCCGCAAGCGCTGAAGAAAATATAAAACCGGATCGCGCGCGGGAAGTTGAAACGGCGCCTGCCCCGCCAGGTGAAACCATTCCCGCCCGGCATCCCGATCCGGGCCCTTGGCAACCGCCACGAGTGTCAGATCGCTGATCCCCAGGTCGTCCAGAACGGATTGCGCCGCAGACAATTGGCCCGCCCCGCCATCGATGATCACCAGATCCGGCCATGTCCCTCCGGCGCGGTCAGGGTCCTCCGCCATGGCGCGCGAAAACCGCCGCGTGAGAACCTCGCGCATCATCGCGAAATCATCACCCGGTGCCATCGCACTCTTGATCGAAAATTTCCGGTAGGCCGCCTTCATCAATCCTTCAGGTCCCGCAACGATCATGACGCCATACGGGCTGCTGCCCATGATATGCGAGTTGTCGTAAACCTCGATCCGTTCCGGCGATCGGTCGAGACCGAACAGTGCGGCGGTCGCGGCGAGCAACTTCTCCTGTCCGGCCGACTCCGCCAGTTTGCGCTCCATCGCCTCTCGTGCATTGGTCTCCGCGTGCTTGATCACGGCCAGTTTCTCACCGCGCTGGGGCACCGCAATCTCGACTTTGCGATCGGCTTTCAACGTCAGGGCTTCTGCCAGCAACCCGGCTTCCGCGAGGGGATGGTTGAGCAGAATCAGAGCGGGGGGCGTCTTGTCGTCGTAGAATTGCGTGATGAAGGCAGCCAGAACATCGGCGGCATCCTCGCCACGCGCCTGCGATGGAAAGAAACTCCGGTTCCCGTTGTTGCGCCCGCCGCGGATGAAAAAAACCTGCACGCAGGACTGCCCCGCAGCCTGATGGATCGCGATCAGATCGGCGTCGGCGATCGACTCGGGATTGATCACGTCGCTACCCTGGATATGGGTAAGACCTCTGATCCGGTCCCGGATCGCCGCCGCGCGTTCGAATTCGAGCGCCTCCGAGGCCGCTTCCATATCCCGCGCAAGATCCTGCTGAACGGTGCCCGCGCGGCCCGACAGAAACCCGCGCGCCTGCCCCACCAGTTCAGCATAATCAGCTTCCGAGATCCGGCCGACGCATGGCGCGGAACAACGTTTGATCTGGTAGAGCAGGCACGGTCTCGATCGATTGGCAAACACGGTATCGGCACAGGTTCGGATCAGAAACACTTTCTGAAGGGCCTGTATCGTCTGATTGACCGACCATGCCGACGCGAACGGCCCCCAGTAACTTGCGTCGCGCGTCTGCGTGCCGCGGTGCTTGGTCAGCAGGGCAAATCGCGGATGATGGGTGATCATCAGCCAGGGATAGGATTTATCGTCACGCAGCAATATGTTGTATTTGGGCTTCAGCCGCTTGATCAGGTTGGCTTCGAGCAGCAGGGCTTCCGCTTCGGTATGCGTGGTGACGATTTCCACACTCGAGGTTTCGGAGACCATGCGGCGAAGTCGCTCAGGCAACCGGTGCGGTTGCGTATAGGCAACCACCCGTTTTTTGAGGCTGCGCGCTTTGCCGACATAGAGAGCCTCACCCCCACTTCCCAGCATCCGATACACGCCCGGGCTGGATGGCAGGGTGGCCAACGCGTGCAAAATCACATCACTTCCCATCGCGACCCGCTTCCCTTTCGCTTGATTTGCCGTGCGTCGTTCGCTGCGATCGGTCTGTGGATAACTCTGTGAATAAACCTCCGGAACCGACGCACCGCCAAGGATTTTCACAGCCCTCCAACCGAGGCCGAAACGTCTGGCACGAGTTCATAACATGTTGATTTTGTTTGTTTATCGAGTCAGGATTATGGCACGAAGATTACAAACCATAGAGCTACTGACCTGTTTTTGCCTGATATTCACGATAGTGGACAAGTTCAAAACCCTGCAATCCAGACACGATGTTCAAATATGCCTGTATCCTGTTCGGAACAACAGTGCACGCGCAGCCATGCTGCCTCGTCCGGTCCCGTGAGGTCACCGCCATTGTCCGCCCGCATCACCTGGAGCAAAAGAACACGGCACCTCAATCTGACATCCTCGATCCGCCGCGGGCACGCGCCGGACATCGGACCGGAGTAGTTCAATGGCACTCGACCCGACGTCATCTCAAATGTCCGGTTCATCGGACCCGAACGGCTCACTGGCCATCCACCCTCTGCGACCCTCTGAACTCGACGGTTTTCTCGAATCGCTCGGGTCGGCGGCGGCGGCCTTCGTTCGGGCCCAGGGCTTCACGGCAAAACCTCACACGCTCGCGCTGTTCCCCGGCCCCGATGGGCTGGCTGGCGCGTTGCTGGGTTTAGGAGACGATCGATCCCCGTATGCGTTCGGCTCGGTGGCCGCGATGCTCCCCGCTGGGCATATGTGGCATCTCGCCGAGGGCAGTTACGAGCGAGACGATGCCGCACTCGGAATCCAGCTCGGCCGCTACCGATTCGGACGATTTCGCTCCACAACC
>JAQTXO010000218.1 GCA_028688765.1 Acidiphilium sp.
TTCGAGCTGGCCGATCTGCCGGTCGAGTTGTTCGGACGAGCGGCCGAACGCCATTCGCCGCAGCCGCGCGATCTCCACCTTCAGCTTCTCGATCTCCAGCACCCGAAGCTGCAGACCGAACTTCGCCGCCTGCAATTCCTGCTGGCAAGCCAACGCAAAAGCGCGGAGCGCATCAGGATCGGCGGGCAGGGCGGCGCTGGCGAGCGACATGCCAAAACCCTACCAAGCCCTGATCGTCACCACCAGAATCGATTCCGAATCGCAGCCTGTTCAGACCAGCATTGGTCGGGGCGGTGGGGGTGGTGCTATCGTTCGGCGCCAATCCATTGCCTCAATCAAAAGGGCAAGCTGCGCCGGCGACAGCGTCGTCGACCCTTCCACAATCGGGGGCCACACGAATTTGCTGCGCTCGAGGCGCTTGGCAAACAGGCACAGACCGCTGCCGTCCCAGTGCAACCCCTTCAAATAATCACCGCGCTTGCCACGGAAGAGGAAAAAATGGCCACTGAAGGGGTCGGCGCCGATGATCTGCTGCACCCGCGATGCCAGGCCATCGAAGCCCGCGCGCAGATCGATCGGCTGGCACGCCAAAAATACCTTCGTGCCTGGGGCGAGGCTGATCATCGGACCTCGCGCACGGCAAACAAAACCCGCCGCAGCGCTTTCTCGCTCACGCCATGATCGAGCCGGATCCGGACGCCATCCGGTAGATCGATCTCGATCACCCCAACACGCTCGGCCAGCGTCAGCCCCGCGCCGCGGCCGTTGGGCGGCTCGATCGCTTCAGGCTGCGGCAATGCCGCGGTCAGAGACGCCTCGTTCCGAGCCGCCCCTATCACACCAAGCTGCACGAACGACGCGGACCGGCTTGATACCAAATGCTGCGACCCTCGCTCATCCGCCGCCTTGCATGCTGATCGCCAGTTGTAGAGCAGGCTGTCGGATATTCGGTGACGCTTCGCCACTACCGATACCCGGCCACCCTCCGCTTCGACCTCCGCCAATAACGCGGCCTTCTCAGCCGCCGACCACATCCTGCGCCGCTCGACCCGCGCAACAATCTCTCCCTCCACCAGCCGCCTCCTTATGAGCCTCTAGAAGGAGTCCAGCTAAACTGCTCGAGATCAGATCGCTACACGCCTGAGGCCGGACGCTTACAGCCGTAGCACAGCAGGGTGATCAGCGCGGTGGCGAGCGGCGGCGCGCCGATGGTGCGGGCGAGGCGGATCAGCACTGCGAGGGCGGCCAGGGTGAAGACGATCGAGAGCAGGCGCAGGCGGAACAGGCCGATGCCGAGGCCATCGCGCCAGAGCGCGAGCAGCCAGAAATAGAGCGGCGGGTGGACATCGCCGGTACGCAGGGCGTGGGCGATCGCGCCGAACGAGGCGTGGCCGTGGTAGAACGCGCGCAGGGCGGCGACGGTTTCGGGGTGATGCGGCCAGTCCGGCCTGGGATGTCCGGCGATCAGGAAAACGCTGTAGAACTCATCGTATTCGCCGCCGCGCATCCAGGCGATGGCGATGAGGACAAGGGCGGCAAGGATCAGGAACGGCGCTGGAGCCGCACGGCGCATGGCAGGTCACTCGGATTGCAGGCCAGCCAGTCAACCATAGGTTGTTGGATGGTGCAATCAGAGCCGGTCGCGCAGGCGGTACCAGCTGGTCGCGAGAACGAGGCTCGGCATGCGCAGGAGCGGCCCGCCGGGGAAGCGGGCATGGGGGATCTGTGCGAAAATGTCGAAGCGTTCGGCCTGCCCGGCGACGGCCTCGGCGAGGAGCTTGCCGGCGAGGCCGGTCAGCGCGACGCCATGGCCTGAAAATCCCTGCGCGAACAGGATGTTGCGACCGATCCGGCCGAAATGGGGCAGGCGGTTGCGGGTGATCGCGACATTGCCGCCCCAGACGTAATCGACCCCGATATCGGCGAGTTGGGGAAAGGCGCGGATCGCGCGGGCGCGCATCGAGGCGGCGAGGTTGGGCGGCGGCAGGGTGGAATAGGAGACCCGGCCGCCGAACAGCATGCGGTCATCGGCGCTGCGGCGGAAATAATCGAGCACGAAATTGAGGTCGGCGACCGCTTCGTTGCCGGGGATCAGGTCGGGGATGTCGGCGCGCGGTTCGGTCGCGATGATATAGGTGCCGACCGGCATGACGTAGCCCGCGATCGGGCGGGAGAGCGTGCCGAGATAGGCGTTGCCGCAGAGCAGCAGCGTGTCGGCGGTGACGGTGCCGCTGGCGGTGGCGAGGCGGATTTTGGGTCCATTGGTGATCGAGGTGACTTTGGTATCGGTGAAGATATCCGCCCCGGCGGCCATGGCGGCGTGGCCGAGGCCGAGCGTGTAGTTGAGCGGATGGATGTGTCCGGCGATCGGGTCGTGCAGCCCGGCGAGGTAGCGCGGGCTGCGCAGGCGCGATTGCAGGGCGGACCCTTGCAGGAGGGTGAAGCCGGGGGCGCCGAGTTCATCGAGTTCCTCGGCCCACGCGTGGAGGTCGCGGACCTGACGGGGCTTGACCGCGACATGGAGGTAGCCGCGCCGCGGGTCGCAATCGATCGCGAAGCGGGCGATCCTTGCGTGGAGCAGATCGACCGCCTCGACCGACATGTCCCACAGCGATTTCGCGGCGTGCGGCCCGATCAGGCGGCGGATCTTGGTCTGGTCGGCGGCGAAGCCGGGCAGGACCTGACCGCCGTTGCGGCCCGACGCGCCGAAGCCGATCCGCTGGGCTTCGAGCACGGCGACGCGGTAGCCGCGCTCGGCGAGGTGCAGGGCCGCCGAGCATCCGGTCATGCCGGCGCCGATGATCGCGACGTCGCAGACATGATCGCGATCGAGCGGCGCGGTGGCCGCCGGCAGGTTTGCCGTCGCCTCGTAGTAATTCGCGAGCGGCATGGGGCTCAGACGTTCAGCAGCAGGTGCTCGCGCTCCCAGGAACTGATCACGCGGAGATAGGTTTCGTATTCGAGGCGTTTGACCGCGACGAACACCTGCACCAGTTTTTCGCCGAGAATGTCGTTGAGCGGGCGGGATTGTTCCATCATTTCAAGCGCGTGCGAAAGCTCGCGCGGCAGGCTGTAGGGCTGGGAATAGGCCGAACCCTTGAACGGCGGCGTGGCGTTGAGGCCCTCGGACATGCCGAGATAACCGCAGGCGAGCGAGGCGGCGAAGGCGAGATAGGGGTTGGCATCCGCCCCCGGAACGCGGTTTTCGACCCGCATGGATGCCGGTTCGCCGAACGGGACGCGCAGGCCGCAGGTGCGGTTGTCGTGGCCCCATTGCAGGTTGATCGGGGCGTTGGAAAAACGGGTGAGGCGGCGGTAGGAATTCACGTTGGGCGCGAAGATCGGCATGATCGCGGGGATGTATTTCTGCAGCCCGGCGATGAAGGACAGGAACAGGGCGCTGGGCCGGCCATCGCGGTCGGCGAACAGGTTCTCGCCGGTTTCGGCATCGACCACGCTCTGATGGACATGCATGGCGCTGCCGGGTTCCTGGCCCATCGGCTTGGCCATGAAGGTGGCGTAGATGTCGTGGCGGAGTGCCACCTCGCGGACGGTGCGCTTGAACAAAAAGACCTGATCGGCGCGGTTGAGCGGGTCGCCGTGGAGGAAGTTGATTTCGACCTGCGCCGCACCTTCCTCGTGGATCAGCGTGTCGAGGTCGAGTTCCTGGATTTCGCAGAAATCGTACATTTCCTCGAAGAGCGGGTCGAATTCGTTGACCGCGTCGATCGAATAGGCCTGCCGCCCGGTTTCCTGCCGCCCGGAGCGGCCGATCGGCGGGACCAGCGGATAGTCGGGGTCGGTGTTGCGCCCGACGAGGTAGAATTCGAGTTCCGGCGCGAGGACCGGTTTCCAGCCCCGCTGTTCGTAGAGGGCGAGGACCTGACGGAGCACCTGGCGCGGCGCGATCGGCACCGGGCGGCCATTGGCGTACTGGCAGTCATGAATGATCTGGGCGGTCGGCTCATGCGCCCAGGGGACCAGACGCACGGTCGAGGGGTCGGGGATCAGCTTGATGTCGATGATCGCGGGGTCGCTCAGCACGTCTTCGGGATCGTCGGGGTATTCACCGGTGACCGACTGGATGAAGATGCTCTCGGGCAGGCGGGGCGCGCCGCCCTGCTGGAATTTCTGGGCCGGCATGATCTTGCCGCGCGGAATGCCGGTGATGTCGGGCACCAGACACTCCACCTCGGTGATGCGGTGTTCGTTGAACCATTCGGTCAGGTCGATCATGAAAGCCTCGGCGGTGAGCGGCGCGCCCGGAATGGGCGCGCCGTCGGAGCGGTCAGTGTTGGCGCACGGCGGTCCAGATCGCGTTGAAGGTCTGGAGTTTGGTGCCCGCGAGCGGCGGCAGGAAGTGGAGGTATTTCATCTGCGCGCTGGTCGGTTTGATCAGCGGGGTTTTGAGTTCCTTGCTGAGCATCGGCCCGGCAGCGGCGTTGGGGCTGCCGTAGAGATTGAAGTTGGACAGCTCGGCCCCGGCTTTCGCCGAGAGGATGAAGTTGATGAAATCGTAGCCGAGTTTCGGGTCCGGCGCGTGCTTGGGGATCGCCATGGTATCGACCCAGATCTCGGTGCCCTGTTTCGGCAGGAGATAGCCCGAGTTGAGGCAGGATTTGTCATCGTAGCATTCGGCGACATCGCCATTGAAGGTCATGCCGATCGCGATGGTGCCTTTCTTGATCTGGCCCATGGCGGGGTCGCCATCGACGAAGCCGGTGAAGTTTTTGCGCTTCTCGGTCTTTTCGATGAGTTTCGCCGCCTTGATCCACTGACTTTTCTTGTTGCAGGTGAAGCCGTAGCCGAGATAGGCGCAGGCGGCGCCCATCGTGTCACGCCCGGAGCCGCCCATCAGGGCGAAGGGGTAGTCGGGGTTGAGCTTGGGGTCGAACAGGACGGCCCAGCTTTCCGGCAGACTGGCGATTTTGGTCTTGAGGTAGCCGATGCCGGTGGTGCCCCATTGGTAGGGCATCGAATAATCGTCGTGCGGGTCGTAGGTCGGGTTTTTGAACTGGGCCGCGAGATTGCGGAAATTCGGGATCTCGGCCTTGTTCAGCTTGGTGATCAGGCCTTCGTGGATCAGCTGGGGCACGTAGTAGCTGGAGGGGACGACGACATCGAACTGGGAATCGCCGCCGGCCTTGAGTTTGGCGGCGAGGGCGGAATTGGAATCGTAATAGGTCTGCACCACTTTGCAGCCGCAATGGGCTTCGTATTTCTTGATCAGGCCCTTGCCGATATAATCCTGCCAGTTGAACAGATAGAGGGTTTTTCCGGCGGCCTGTGCCGGGGGCGCCATCGCCATGAGGCCGCCGAGGGCGGCGGCGATCATCGAGGCCGCGAGGGTGAGTTTACGTGTGGATCGGGGTGGAATTTTCATGTCAGCCTCCTGTTGTTCGGTCTGGTCAGTCGCCGGTGCGTGGCATGGGGCGCCGTTCTTTTTGACGGTTGAACGCGTACTGCAATAAGCCGATGCCGATGACACTGGCAATCATCAGCGTGGCCAGGGCGTTGATGTCGGGCGAGATGCCTTTGCGGGCGATCGCGCTGTAGATGTAGATCGGCAGGGTCGTGCTGCCCGGCCCGGCGGTGAAATAGCTGATCGTGAAATCGTCGATCGAAAGGGTGAAGGCGAGCAGGAACCCGCCGATGATCGCCGGGCGGATCACCGGAATGGTCAGATGCAGGAAGGATTGCCGGCCATCGGCGTAGAGA
>JAQTXO010000219.1 GCA_028688765.1 Acidiphilium sp.
CCCCGATTTCTGGAAGCTGTAGAAATAGCCTCCGAAATGACACAAGCATCTTTACCACAAGATGTTCAATTGCGACTGTATAGCAGGCCCGTTTCTGCGCGTCACCGACCCGGTCCACGGCAGGGTCAACATCTTCTCCACCACCGCAGGCCTGTTCCGGGTCGATCGCGCCGGAATCGCCGCCCTCAACCTGATCGACGAAGCCATCACCCTCGCCACCCTGCCCGATGCCGCCCCGGTCGCACCCGGCGACATGCTGGCCACCCTCAAAATCATCCCCTTCGCCGTGCCGGACGCCGTGATCGCCGCCGCCACCACCCGTCTCGACCGCCACCGCCTGCTCGAAATCCTGCCGTTCCGCCCGCTCGTTGCCGGCCTGATCGTCTCGCGCCTGCCCCATCTCAAGGACAGCGCGATCCGCAACACGATCGAAGCGACCGGCCGCCGCATCGCCGCCCGTACCGGCCGCCTGCTCGACCCGATCGAAACCCCGCACGCCCTTGCCCCGATCGCCGAGGCCATCACCCGCCTGCGCACCGAAGGCGCGGAGCTGATCCTGATCGCCGGAGCCTCGGCGGTTACCGACCGTGCCGATATCGCCCCCGCCGCCATCGTCGCCGCCGGCGGGGTAATCGAGCGGTTCGGCATGCCGGTCGACCCCGGCAATCTGCTCTGCTTCGGCCGCATCGGTGCCATCCCCGCCATCGTCCTGCCCGGCTGCGCCCGCAGCCCGAAACTCAACGGCATCGACTTCGTGCTCGACCGCGTGTTCGCCGCGAGCCCGATCGACGATGCCACCATTGCCGGCCTCGGCGTCGGCGGTCTGCTCAAGGAGTTCGCCCCCCGCCCGTCGCCGCGCATCCCCCGCCCGAAATCCCCCGCCAGCGCCGACCCGCGCTCCGGCAACCCCGGGCCGGGCCCCCGCATCGCCGTGATCGTGCTCGCCGCCGGCAAATCCTCCCGCGCCGCACCCGACAACAAACTCCTGGTCACCACCCCGGATGGCCGCGCCCTGATCGCAGTCACCGTCGACCACGCCCTCGCCTCGCGCGCCGCCGCAACCCTCGTCGTGCTCGGCCACCGTGCGAACGACATCCGCGCCGCCCTGCAGGGCCGCCCGATCCGCTTCGTCGAAGCCCCCGGCTACGATCGGGGCATGGCCGAAAGCCTCAAGGCCGGCATCGCAGCACTCCCCGCGGAGATCGACGCCGCCCTGATCTGCCTCGGCGACATGCCGCTGGTCGACACCGCCGCAATCGACCGCCTGATCGCCGCCTACGATCCCGATGAAGGCCGCTCCATCGTCATCCCCACCCATCGTGGCCGGCGCGGCAACCCGATCCTGTGGGACCGTCAGTTCTTCCCCGCGATCGCCGCCCTTTCGGGCGACACCGGCGCCCGGCCAATCCTGGCCGCGAACATGGACGCGGTCGCGGAAGTCGCGATGCCGGACGATGCGGTACTGCGCGATTTCGACACCAGGGACGCCCTCGCGGCGCTGAAGGATCACCTATGAAACCCCGTCTCGTGGTCACCCGCACCATGCCCGCCCCGGTCGCCGCCCGGATCGAAGCCGCCTTCGACCCGATGTTTCTCGACATCCCGGGCCGTTTCGACCCCGAATCCCTGCTCGATGCGCTCGATCACGCCGCCGCCATCCTGGTCACCCCCGCCGACCGCATCGAAGCCGGGCTGATCGCGCGCATCCCGGTCAGCGTAAAAATACTCGCCACTTTCTCGGTCGGCACCGCCCATATCGACCTCGCCGCCGCCCGCGCCAGCGGCCTCGCCGTGGTCAACACGCCGGATGTCCTGTCCTTCGCCACCGCCGAGGCCGCCATGACCCTGATCCTCATGTGCGCCCGCCGCACCGGCGAAGGCGAACGCACGGTCCGGTCCGGTCAATGGCCCGGCTGGACCCCGACCTACATGCTCGGCACCAGCCTCGAAGGCAAAACCCTCGGCATCCTCGGCATGGGCCGGATCGGCCAGGCCCTCGCCCGCATGGCGGCGGGTTTCTCGATGCGGGTGATCTACCACAACCGAAACCGCCTCGCCGCCGCACAGGAAGGCCATGCCACCCACATCGCCGACGAAGCTGAGTTTCTCGCCGCCTGCGACGTCCTGTCGATCCACCTTCCCGGCGGCGCCGCGACCCGCCACTGGCTGAACCCCGCACGCCTCGCGAAACTCCGCCCCGGTGTCATCGTGGTCAACACCGGTCGCGGTTCGACGATCGACGACGATGCCCTGATCGCCGCCCTGAAATCGGGGCAGGTGAGGGCCGCCGGCCTCGACGTCTTCCCCGCAGAACCCACAATCCCGCCCGGCTACCTCGACCTCGAACAGGTCGTCCTGCTCCCCCACCTCGGCAGCGCCACCGAAGAAACCCGCACCGCCATGGGCATGCTCGCCCTCGACGGCATCGAAGCCATCCTCGCCGGCCAGGACCCACCCAACCGCGTCGCCTGAACCCGTTACGGCGCGTTCACTCCGCACCAAAACACCGCCTCCCGGTCCCGCCGCGCCAACATCCTGCCCGCTTCCCCCGGCGCGTCTCAACCATGGCCTGCCGCTTCCGCCGCACCATGCCCGCCGTGTCCGAATGTCGCCAACTGGCTCACCATCGCATCCGCCTCGTTCGCGGGCATATCGACCAGAAGGATCTTCGCCGCCGCGTCCGGATGACCCGCCAGGGTCAACGCCGTGGCATAATTCGCGCGGATGATCGGGCTGGCATCGGGCCCGCGCACCAGCGGCCCCAGCATGGTCTCGCCCGCCGCCGGATCACCTCCCAGCGCCAGCGCAAGCCCCAGATTGATTTTCGCCGCCTGCAACGACGGATCAAGCGCCAGCGCCTGGCGCAACGAAGCCGCCGCCGCACCAAACTCGCTCTCGCTCGCCTGCGCGATCCCGAGGTCATTGAACGCCTCGGCATTACCCGGCGCATCCCGCGTCGCCCGCTCGAACGCAGCGGCGGCAATCCGGGGATTCTGCGTCATCGCGCACCGCCCCAGCCCCAGCTCGGCCATCGCCGCATGCGGCGCCGATCGCAACGCGTGCTGATAATCCGCACTCGCCCGCCCGCAATTCTTCAGCAGATAATAGGCATCCCCCCGATCGATCAGCGCCTCCGGATCGTTCGGCGATGATTTCAAAACCGCGTTGGTGACACTCAGCGCCATCTCCGGATTGCCGCCCGCCAGCGCCGATCGCGCGACATTCAACGTCCGATCGCCAATCGCCGCCGTCCTCTGCGGCGTCCCCGTCGCACATCCCGCGAGCAACCCGCCAACGATCGCCCCGATCAGCAGCCGCCCCGCCCTGCCAGCCTGTCCCGCCCTGCCTGCCTGCCGCTCCCCGCCACTCCGCCCCGCCCGGATCATGCCGTCACCACCCTGTCCGCCCATCACATCGACCCTCCACCCGTACTGCCGATCGACCCCGTGCTGCCCCCGCTGCCGCCCGTCACGCCGCCCGCACCGGACGAAGCCGCACCTCCCGACCCGGCCCCCGCCGACCCCCCACCGGCACCCGTCGTCGCACTACCACCGCCGCTACCCGCACCAGGAGAAAGCGCCGCCACCGACCCATCGATCGCCGTCACCGCCATCTGCCCGGTCATCGTGGCATCCCCCCGGCCCCGATACAGATCATGCGGATCGGCAAGCTCGATTGCGATATTCTGCATCGGCGCATCGTTCTCATGCCACGTCCCCTGCCGCTGGAACGGCTCGAACTGCGTGCACCCCGCCAACCCCCCAGCCATTGCGAGGCCCACTGCAATCAGGATCATCCGGTGCTGCCCCATCCTGTATCCCCGTATCCTGCTCATCGCAGCATGAACCCCGCCTGTCCGGGGGGCGTATGCGCCGCTGCAACGCTGCCATTGGTGCGGAACAGAAAGATCCGCTGGATCTGGTTGGGCGTGCTCCACCCCGAATCCGGGGTCTCGAAGCGTGATTCGTTATCGACCGGATGCACCAGGTAGGGCGTGACCAGAATCACCAGTTCCTCCTCCTGCTTGTTGTAATTGTCATTGCGGAACGCCGCCCCGAACACCGGGATCTGCCCCAGCCCCGGAACCGCATTATCGGTCTGGTTGCTGCTGTTGCTCAGCAATCCCGCAATCGCCAGCGTCTGCCCGCTTCCGATCACCACCGTCGTCGAGGCCGACTGGGTCGACAGCGAGGGCACCACAATCGATTCCCCCGCCACCGAAATCTGAAACGCGCTCTGCGTCGTCGGCGAACTCACGGTCGGCTCGACATGCAGAATGATGCTGCCATTGCTCAGCACCACCGGCTTGAACTTCAGCTGCACGCCGTAATTCTGGTACTCCACCGTCACCTGCCCGTTCTGCCCCGGCACCGGCACCGGAAACGACCCCCCGTCGATGAAACTGGCGGACTGCCCCGAAAGCGCGGTCAGCGTCGGCTCGGCCAGAATATGCGCCAGATTATCGGTGTTCAGCGCATCGAGAATCCCATCGATCGGCACGGTAGCCTGCGGAAAATTCAGATTATACGACCCGCTCACCGGCGCCGCCGCGCTCGATGCGCCAAGCAGGCTGCCCAGCGTCGAAAACCCGAACGCGAATTTCCCGATCGCCACCCCGCCCGCCGCACTCTGCCAGTTGATCCCGAGCTGCTGCGTCACCGTGCGCGACATCTGCGCGATCCGCACCTTGAGCGCGACCTGCTGCGGCTGCACGATCTCGGTATCGTTCAGAACCGTCTGCCCGGTCCCCGCCGCAAGCTGCGCCTGCTTCATCAACACATAATCCTGCGCCGCGGTCGGCACACTGCCCCGAACCACCACGCCATTGGCCTCGCTCTGCACCGAAACCGGCGATCCCGGCGCAATCCGCGCCGCCCCCGCCCGGATCCGCACCGCCGGATACCGGTTGGGCGACACGGTGACATGATACGAAGCAATCGTCCGCCCCGCCGCATCCGTCGCGGTCAGCGTGGTGAACCCCGCCGCCTTGCCGAACACGAACAGTCTGCGCGAACTCGCCGGCCGCACCGCGATGATATTCGGATCGGCCACGAACACATTGCTCGCCGCACCCGCCAACCCCACCAGCCGCCCGCTGCCCTGCTCGACCACCAGCGCCGAACCCGCAACACCGTGCGCATGCGTCGTCGCCCCCTGCGCTCGTGCATCCGGCACCCCGCCCCACAGCCCGAGCGCCGCGCACTCCAGCACCGCGCACCCCAGCATCAGCGACAACCGCCGGGCCCGGGTCATCGTGCCACCCTGCGAAGCCGAACCACCCCCGAACCGCATCTTACAATTGTCACCGCATTTTGCCCGTCACAAATCCCGACCGGGCTCATCCCGGCCTGACGATGCAGTGATAAGGGGCAAATCTTAACAACCGGTTGCGAAACCCGAAAAATCCCCAACCCCGGGCACCTTCTTGTGTACGATACCCCCTTGCCGTTTGCGCCACCTATGGCATGATCTCGCCTCAGGGACCTCAACCCCCATAAAAATCAATCAAGGGAGCCTGCAATGTCCAAGAGAAACAACCGTCTGCTTGTGGCCGCCTGCGGCGTCTCGGCCATCCTCTCGCTCGCCGCCGACCACGCGGCGCCGCCGATCACCATCGGCATCACCACCGAACTCGGCACCATCCCCGGCAAGGCCATCGCCAATGGTGCCACCCTCGCCGCCGAGCAGATCAACGCGAAAGGCGGCATCGACGGCCG
>JAQTXO010000220.1 GCA_028688765.1 Acidiphilium sp.
CGATCCCGGCGGCGATGATGGTCGAGGAAATGCTGTGCTCGGCGAATGTCGCTTTCGGTCTCTATCCCGGCCTGACCCATGGTGCCTATGTGGCGCTCAAACACGCCGGCAGCGCGGAGCAGAAGCAGATGTATCTGCCCAACCTCGTGAGCGGCAAGTGGTCCGGCACCATGTGCCTGACCGAACCCCATTGCGGCACCGATCTCGGCATGCTGCGCACCCGCGCGGTGCCGAACGATGATGGCTCCTACAGCATCACCGGCAACAAGATCTTCATCAGCGCCGGCGAGCACGATCTGACCGAAAACATCATCCACCTCGTCCTCGCCCGCCTGCCGGACGCGCCGGCGGGGGTGAAGGGGATCTCGATGTTCGTGGTGCCGAAATTCCTGCTGCGCGAGGATGGCTCGCTTGGGCCGCGCAACGGGGCGCAATGCACCGCGATCGAGCATAAAATGGGCATCAAGGCGTCCGCGACCTGCGCCATGAGCTTCGATGGCGCCAAGGGCTGGCTGGTCGGCGAACCCCATAAGGGGATGCGGGCGATGTTCGTGATGATGAACACCGAACGCCTCTCGGTCGGCATCCAGGGTCTCGGTGTGGCCGAAACCGCTTATCAGAATGCGGTTGCCTATGCGCGCGACCGCATTCAGGGCCGCTCGCTCACCGGCGTCAAGGCCGCCGACAAGCAGGCCGACCCGATCATGGTCCACCCCGATGTCCGGCGCATGCTGCTGACCATGCGCGCCTATATCGAGGGTTGCCGGGCCCTGGCCGGCTGGGTTGCGCGCGAGCTCGAAATCCTCGCCAAATCGACCGATGAGGATGCGCGGCAGGCGGCCGACGATTTCGCCTCGCTGATGACCCCGATCGTCAAGGCGATGTTCACCGATCTCGGCTTCGAAATCGCCTCGCTCGCGGTGCAGACCTATGGCGGCCACGGCTACATCCGCGATCACGGCATCGAGCAATATGTCCGCGATGCCCGGATTTCGATGCTCTATGAAGGCACCAACGGCATCCAGGCGCTCGATCTGGTCGGGCGCAAACTGCCGCAGGATGGCGGGCGGCTGCTCACCCGCTTCCTCGATCCGGTGCTGGAATTCATCGAGGCGCATGAGGACAACGCGGCGCTGGCCGAATTCCTGCCGCCGTTGCAGCAGGCGCTGGAGCACGTTCAGGTCGCGACCGGCTACATCATGGAAAACGCCATGTCCAACCACGATGAAATCGGTGCCGCCTCGGTCGACTACCTCCGTTTGTTCGGCCTCACCGCGCTCGCTTTCGTCTGGGCGCGGATGGTCGCGATCGCCGCTCCCAAAGCGGAGGGCGAGGATGCGCAATTCTACCGCGCCAAGGTGCAGACCGCGAAGTTCTTCATGCAGCGCCTGCTGCCCCAGACCGGCGCGCTGCTCGCCGCGATCCAGTCCGGTTCGGCGACCATGATGGAGTTCGAAGATTCTGCCTTCTGATCGCGCGATCACGGCGTATCTCGCCGGCCCCGACGTGTTCCTGCCCGATGCGGCGGAACACGCGGCACGGAAAATCGCGATCGCGGCGCGCTACGGCATCACCGGGCTCGCCCCGCTCGATGATGCCAGCACCGCCGCGATGACCGAGGATGAAGCCTGGCGCGCGATTTTCCACAAGGATATCGCGATGATGGCCGCGAGCGACATCGTCATCGCCAATCTCACCCCGTTCCGTGGCGCCTCGGCCGATGCCGGCACGCTGGTCGAACTCGGCTGGTTCCTCGGGCGCGGCAGAAAAATCTTCGGTTACTCCAACAGCGCAACCCCGTTCGCCGACCGCAGCCGGGCGCAGTCCGCGCTCATCCCCGATCCGGCAACCGGCCTGATGCATGAGAGTTTCGGCCTCGCGGATAATCTGATGGTCGTGGGTGCCGTGGTCTATGGCGGCCTGTGCCCGATCGTGATCCCCGGCGATGGCCGCGACCGGGCGTTCGATGCGCTCGATGTGTTCGAGCTGTGCGTGACCCGTGCGGCTGCGGCCATGAGCTGACCATCCCGCCGCCCGGTCAGGGCGATCTGACCGTATCGACCAAAATCGCCGCCGTCGCGAGTTTGGCCCCGTTCGCCTGCAATTCGGTCAATGCGGTGGTCACCGCCGGGGCGAGCGTGGCGACCGTGGCCGTTTGCGCGGCGGGCATGGTATCGATCGGCGCGGAACTCGCGATAGCGACGATCATGTCGGTGCCGTAGGGTCTCCCCGCCGCCCAGATCGGGCCGGGCGGCTTGCCCAGCACCAGCGTGCTGCCGGTCAGCGCGGGCGGTGTGGGTGTGGTCGGGTATAGCCGGTAGGTCGCGCCGCTGCTGGAGACATAATCGACCTCGGCATAGCGCGCCCAGACCGGCAGGCCGAGTTCGACCACGATGTGCTGGTCCTTGACCAGCCGCGTGGCATGCCCCGCCAGATGCAGCCCGAGGCGCTCGCCGGGCGCGGCGAACACCGGCGCGTAGGGCTTGATCGCCGCGATCATGCCGCAATAGGGGCCGGTGAAGTCCCGCAGCGCGACATGAACCGGCGGCGCACCGGCTCCACCATCCACCGCCGTCGCCAGCTCCCGGCCGAACCGCCCGTGCTGATCTGCCCTGACCAGCCCGGCCAGATCCCCGCCATCGGCCCCGATCGTGCCATGAACCAGCGCGCAACTCGCCGATGCCGCCACGGCGATGGCGCGCGCCCGAAGCTGCGCCGGACTCGGCGGCGCCGGCACCGCAGCGGCTTTCGCAGCCGGAGCCGGGGCCGGAGCCGGAGCCGGAGCCGGCGCAGGAACAGGAACCGAAGCGGGTGGCGGCGTTGCGGTCGTCTTCGTCGGCTGAGGGGCCGCTACCGGGTGCGTCGCGTGTCCGCCGAGCACGATAAACCCGGCCACCCCGGCCACCACCAGTATCGCGGCCACACCCCCCGCGATCAATGGGCCGCGCCCGCCGCGCGGGGCTGTCGCCACCCCTGCCGCCATCCCCGTCGCCGCTGTGGGATCGGGCCGTGCCGCGAGGGGCCGGATCATCGTCGCATCGTCCTCGACCGGCGCTTCGGTCGCGCGCAGCGCCGTCGCGAAATCCCGCGCGGTGGCGAACCGGGCTTCGGGGCGTTTCGCCATCGCGCGGGCCACCACCGCATCCAGCGCCGGATCGACCGCCACCGAGAGGGCCGATGGCGGCGGCGCCTCGGTGTTCAGCACCTTGTGCATGATCGAGGTGACCGAGCCTTCGAACGGCTTGTCGCCGGTCAGCAACTGATACAGCAGCACCCCGGCGGCATAGATATCGCTCCGCACATCGATGGTCTGCCCCATGAACTGCTCGGGTGACATGTACGAGGGCGTGCCGATCATGGTGCCCGCCTGGGTCAGGCTGGAACTCTCGATCCGCGCCACCCCGAAATCCGCGAGTTTCACCCGGCCATCCCGGGTGATCATCACGTTGGCGGGCTTGATATCGCGGTGGATCACGCCGTGCTCGTGGCTGTAGGCGAGCCCCGCCAGCAGGCTTTCCAGCATCCCTACCGCAGCCGCCGGGGTGAACCGCTCGCCGCGATCGAGCAGCGATTTCAGCGTGTCGCCCTCGACGAATTCCATCACGATGAAGGCGAGTTCGTCGGTCTCGCCGTAATCGTACACGCCGACGATGTTGGGATGGGTGAGCCGCCCCGCCGCCTGCGCCTCGCGCTTGAAGCGCAGCAGATCCTCGGCCCCCTCCGACTCATCGACCCGGTCGAGCCGCACCGTCTTGATCGCCACCCGCCGGTCGATCACCGGATCGAACCCCTCGTAAACCACCCCCATGGCACCCCGGCCAAGCGGGCGGACGATGGTGTATTTGCCGAGCGCGGTCGGGTCGCCCGCGGCCATGTCAGAAGGCTCGTTTCGCCTGGCCGACCGCGCGATAATCGGCAAGATCGGGTGCCCGCCGTCCGCCATCGCCGATCACCACGAACGGCGCCCAGTAGAACGGATCGGCCAGCTTGGCCGGCACCCCGCTCGACCCCGCGCTGTCGATCAAGGCGAGCTGCGCGCTCCGCAGGCTCGATGCCGCCCCGCCATCATTGTCGGCGGCGACATGTTCGAGCGTGGTGGCCACGAGATAGGAGCTGACCTGATCGTTCACCGCCCACTGGGTCACCATCAGCGCCCGCGCCCCGGCGAAAAAGAACGCGCGGGCGAGGCCCGAGAGTGCTTCACCACCCGCCCTGCCATTGCTGCCGCCGGTGTTGCAGGCCGACAGGATCACGAGGTTGGCGTTGAGGCGGAGATTGGTGATGTCCGATGTCGTCAGCATCGCCCGCGCCGCCGATTTCGCCCCGGGCGGCGGCGAGGTCACGATCGCGGGTTCCTTGGCGCAGGGCAGTTCGGAGGGCAGCAGCGCATGGGTCGCAAAATGCAGGATGCGGTATTTCGCCAGATTCTCATGCTCGATATCCGGCACGGTGAACTGCGCGCCGAGCAGTTCGTCCGAAGCCGGTGCATGGAAAATCGCCCGCGCCGCCTCAAGCTCCAGCTTGGCGTAGGGCAGGGTGGGCAGCCCCGCGAAGAGTTGCGCGCTCTGCCCGCAGGTCGGGCCGTGGAAGGTGGCTTCCGCCTGCGCGGGCGTGACATGATGGAAATCGCCGAAGCCGAACCAGGGCTGGGTCGCCCGCGAATTGCCCCGCACCGCGCGCAGCGACACGAAATTTGCCGCCGCCGGCACATAAACCAGCGTCATCCGCCGGACCAGCCACGGGGCGGTCGCCATATGATCGGCGGAAGCCGGTCCGGTCGGCAGCAGCGCGAAGGGCAGGGACAGCAGCGGCCCCGAGGGCGCCACCACCATCGCCGTGGTCCGGGCGATCATGGCGTGGAACGGCGCGATCGTCGCCTGATAGATTGCGGCGGCATCGTTCATCGCGAAGGTCGGCAGGCCCGATGAGGTCGGCTCCACGCTGTGGCGCACCGCCTCGACCAGCCGGGTCATCGCCGTATCGCCCACATCGGTCCGTGCCACCGCAATCGCGCCGTTCTGCAACATGAAGAGCCATGCGTGGCCGGGCGAGAGCATGATGTCAAGAAATGCCTCGTTCGGGCGCAACTCATGCAGAACCGCACTGGCCGGCACCGATTGCTGCACGAGCTGGCCGAAATTCGGCGCTGCCGCTTCCACCGCCTCGTCGGCGTCGGCGAGGGTGCGGCTGGCGTTGGCGATCTCGGTATCGGCCGCGCCGATCGCCTTGGCCGAGGCGGCCTTGCCGTGGGTCAGATCATCGCGCGCCCGATACAGCCGGGCGAGCTGGACCACGGCATCCTGATGCGCGCGGATCGCAGCGGCGACCTTGGGGTTTTTGGCGTCGGCGGCGAGCCGGGCCGCGGATTCCGCGATTTCCTGGCTGGTCGTGCTGCCCTGGGCGAGTTCGGCCATGCCGAACATCTCGGCATAGATCGCCTGCGCCCCGGCGGGCTTGCTGGTGGCCAGCGTGTCGAGCGCACCGAGGCACGGGGCGATCAACCGTGCCGAGGTGCCGAGCCGCAACCGGTCCAGCAGGGCGACCCCGGCGCGGCACGCGATCGCGGCATCGGCGGGCCGTCCGGCGCGGGCCAGCACCGCCCCTTGCAGCATCGCGGTATCCGCAACCGGGCGGGAGCCCGGCAGCGCCTGGGAAAAGTTCCGCGCGGCCTGCGCAAGCTGCGCGGCGGCGGCCCCGGTATCGCCGGTA
>JAQTXO010000221.1 GCA_028688765.1 Acidiphilium sp.
ATTCCGCGGCCTTCTTCACCCGAAGGCTCCGACCGATCAGGAAAGGGCGGCTAATCGATGGACATGTCCCTCACAGCGGCGGCAACGGCAAGGGTCGACCCGGTCAACAATTCGGGCACCACCATGTCGGGCACCACCATGAAAGTCGTGCTCGCCCAACCGCGCGGTTTCTGCGCCGGCGTCGAGCGCGCCATCGAAATCGTCGAGCGCGCCCTGGTCAAATTCGGCCCGCCGATCTACGTCCGCCACGAAATCGTCCACAACCGCCACGTCGTCGAAGACCTCCGCGCCCGTGGTGCGGTCTTCGTCGATGAAATCGCCGAAGTCCCCGACGGCGCGATCACGGTGTTCTCCGCCCACGGCGTCGCCCGCAAGGTGCAGCACGCCGCCGCCGAGCGCGACCTGCCGGTGATCGACGCGACCTGCCCGCTGGTCGCCAAAGTCCATTCCGAAGGCCGCCGCTATGCCGGCCAGGGCCGCGAGATCATCCTGATCGGCCATGCCGGCCATGCCGAGGTCGAAGGCACGATCGGCCAGATCGACGGCAAGGTCTATCTGGTCCAGACCGTCGAGGACGTCGCGACCCTCACGGTCACCGACCCCGAAAAACTTTCCTACATCACGCAAACCACTCTTTCAGTCGACGATACCCGTGGCATCATCGCGGCACTCACTGCAAGGTTCCCCACCATCACCGGGCCGGATGTCCGCGATATCTGCTACGCGACCCAAAACCGCCAGGAAGCCGTCCGCCATCTGGCCGAACAGGTCGAACTCATCCTCGTGGTCGGCAGCCGCAATTCCTCCAATTCCAACCGTCTGCGCGAAATCGGTGCCGAACTCGGCCGCCCGTCCTACCTGATCGACGATGCCGGCCATCTCGAAGCCGCCTGGTTCGACGGCATCAGCACGGTCGGCGTCACCGCCGGCGCCTCGGCCCCCGAGGTTCTGGTGCGCGGTGTGCTCGAAGGCCTCAAGCGCTTCGGCCCGATCGAGGTCGAAATGCTGGCCGGCACCCCGGAAGACGTTCGGTTCAAACTGCCGAGCGAAGTCAGCGACGACTAAACACGCCGATCCGGCGTATCAATTGAATATAAGGGTTTCAGGAGTTTTCTCATGGGCGTGCCGCTCAATCAGGCGATCAAAGTCGGAGCCTATGTGCTCAAGCAGCATCTCACCGGGCGCAAGCGCTACCCGCTGGTGCTGATGCTCGAACCGCTGTTCCGCTGCAACCTCGCCTGCTCCGGCTGCGGCAAGATCGATTACCCGGCGCCCATCCTCAACCAGCGCCTCTCGGTGGCCGATGCGCTCGAAGCGGTCGATGAATGTGGCGCGCCGGTCGTCGCCATCGCCGGCGGCGAGCCGCTGCTGCACAAGGAAATGCCGGAAATCGTCGAGAAAATCCTCGCGCGCGGCAAGTTCATCTATCTCTGCACCAACGCCCTGCTGCTCGAAAAAAAGATCGACCAGTACAAGCCGCACCAGAATTTCTGCTGGGACATCCATCTCGACGGCGACAAGCAGATGCACGACCACGCGGTGAGCCAGGAAGGCGTTTACGAACGCGCGGTCGCCGCGATCAAGCTGGCCAAATCCAAGGGCTTCCGCGTCTCGATCAACTGCACCCTGTTCGACGGCACCGACCCCGCCCGCGTCGCCGGCTTCCTCGACACCGTCAATGAAATCGGCGTCGATGGCGTCATGACCTCCCCGGGCTACGCCTACGAGCGCGCGCCGGATCAGGAGCATTTCCTCAACCGCCAGCGCACCAAGGAACTGTTCCGCGCCATCTTCCGCTACGGCAAGGAACGCAAGGGGCGCGGCAAGGCGTGGAAATTCAACCAGTCGCCCCTGTTCCTCGATTTTCTCGCCGGCAACCAGACCTATAAATGCACCCCCTGGGGCAACCCGACGCGCAACGTGTTCGGCTGGCAGCGCCCCTGCTATCTGCTCGGCGAAGGCTACGCCAAGACCTACAAGGAGCTGATGGACACGACAGACTGGGACAAATACGGCGTCGGCAACTACGAAAAATGCGCCGATTGCATGGTCCATTCCGGTTTCGAAGCGACCGCCGTGGTCGATTCGGTCAAACATCCCTGGAAAATGGCAAAACTCGCGATCCAAGGCATCCGCACCGAAGGCCCGATGGCTGCGGACATCCCGCTCGACCATCAGCGCCCCGCCGAATACGTCTTCTCGCGCCATGTCGAAAACAAAATGGCCGAAATCCACGCCAAACCCGCCCCGGTCGACAGCGCGGATTGAACCCCAACCCCGATGCGGGCCACCCGGCCCGCATCGCCCCGCCTGCATCGCCCCGCCTGCATCGCCCCGTGCACGTCGCGCCCGCTCGACATCTCTCCGGTCCGCCCTATATCCTGACCGAACCGGAGGATCTCTCATGGCAGATTATCGCAAAACCCAGGACGCGATTGCGGCGCTGACGACCGAGCAATACCGCGTCACCCAGCAAAACGCGACCGAACGGCCCGGCACCGGCCCGCTCCTGCACAACAAGGAGCCGGGGATCTATGTCGACATCGTCTCCGGCGAGCCGCTGTTCGCCAGCGCCGACAAGTTCGAATCCGGCTGCGGCTGGCCCAGCTTCACCAAGCCGATCGAACCCGCCTACGTCGCCGAAATCCGCGACACCTCGCACGGCATGATCCGCACCGAAATCCGCTCCCGTCATGGCGACAGCCATCTCGGCCATGTCTTCAATGACGGCCCGCGCGACCGTGGCGGCCTGCGCTACTGCATCAATTCGGCCTCCCTGCGCTTCATCCATCGAAACGACATGGTGGCACAGGGCTACGGCGATTATCTCTCTCAGGTGGAGGAAGTGGCATGAATACCGAACGCGCAATCCTGGCCGGCGGCTGCTTCTGGGGAATGCAGGACCTCATCCGCAAACTCCCCGGCGTGGTGTCCACCCGCGTCGGCTATTCCGGCGGCGACGTCCCCCACGCGACCTACCGCAACCACGGCACCCACGCCGAAGCGATCGAGATCATCTTCGACCCCGACCGCATGAGCTTCCGCCGCCTGCTCGAATTCTTCTTCCAGATCCACGACCCGACCACGAAAAACCGCCAGGGCAACGATATCGGCCTCAGCTACCGCTCGGCCATCATGTACACCAGCCCCGCCCAGAAAGCGGTCGCCGAGGACACCATCGCCGATGTCGATGCCTCCGGACTCTGGCCCGGCAAGGTGGTCACCGAACTGCTCCCGGCGGGGGATTTCTGGGAGGCCGAGCCCGAACATCAGGACTACCTCGAACGCCTGCCGAACGGCTACACCTGCCACTTCATCCGCCCCGGCTGGCGCCTGCCCCACCGGAGCGACGCCGCCGCCTGACCCGAACCGGCTCCCCGATCGCCGAAACCCCGATCGCCCAGACCCCGATCGTCCAGACCCCGGATTGCCAAAGCCCGGCGGTATCCGATAGGCAGGGACCATGAGCATCCGGATCGGCATCATCGGCATCACCGGGCGCATGGGCACGCTGCTGGAACAGGCCGTGCCCGCCTCCGGGGCCACCTTCGCGGGCGGCATCGGACGCGGCGGCGACCTCGCCGCCCTCGCCGAAGCCGCGGACGCATTGATCGACTTCACCGTCGCCGCCACGGTCAACGGCCACGCGGCGCTGATCGCGGCGTCAGGCACCCCGTGGGTTCTCGGCACCACCGGCCTCACCCCGGCCGATCAGGCGGCGGTCGCCCGTGCGGCGGCGATCATCCCGGTCTTTCAGGCCGCCAATTTCGCCCCCGGCGTCAACATCGTCCTCGCCCTCGCCGAGCGCCTCGGCGCAACCCTGCCCGCCGAAACCCACGACGCCGAAATCCTCGAAATGCACCACCGCCAGAAGATCGACGCTCCCTCCGGCACCGCGCTCAGCCTCGGCCACGCCATCGCGCAGGGCAGGGGGGTCGACCTCGCCGCCGTGATGCAATCGGGGCGCGACGGCCATACCGGCCCCCGCGAAACCGGGGCCATCGGCTTCGCCGCCCTGCGCGGCGGCCAGATCGTCGGCAGCCACAGCGCGATCTTCACCAGCGCCACCGAACAGATCACCCTGACCCACCACGCGCTCGACCGCCGGATCTTCGCCGAAGGCGCGGTCCGCGCCGCCATCTGGCTCGCCGGGAAACCTCCCGGCCTCTACGGCATGCGTGACCTTCTCGGACTGTAACCCTCACCAATCTTGACCCTTGCGCGGCTTTCCGCCAATGCCCGATGGCTCGGGCATCCGGCCAGGGCGCTCCCCGGCTTCGGGCAATCGCGACAAGAGGAGAAATCCATGCGCGACCAAGGCGAATTTCTGTTCACTTCGGAATCGGTTTCCGAAGGTCACCCCGACAAGGTGGCCGACCGTATTTCCGACACCGTGCTTGATGCCTATCTGGCAGCCGACCCCTATGCGCGGGTCGCCTGCGAAACCCTCGTCACCACCAACCAGATCGTCCTCGCCGGCGAAACCCGCGGCCCGGCCTCGATCACCAACGAATACCTCGCCCATCTCGCCCGCATGGCGGTGCAGGATATCGGCTACGATCAGGACGGATTTTCCTGGCGCGACGCCAATATCGACGTCCTGCTCCACGCCCAGTCCGCCGATATCGCGGTCGGCGTCGATGCCTCGGGCAACAAGGACGAAGGTGCCGGCGATCAGGGCATCATGTTCGGCTACGCCTGCACCGAAACCGAAGCGCTGATGCCCGCGCCGATCCACTACGCGCATCTCATCCTGCGCCGGATGGCGGAACTCCGCAAAATCGGCGACACCCGCGCCGCCGGCCTGCAACCCGACGCCAAGAGCCAGGTCACCCTGAAATACATCGACGGCAAACCGGTCGGCGCCACCTCCATCGTGGTTTCGACCCAGCACGATGAAGGGCTCAGCCAAGGCGCGATCAAATCGATGCTGCGCCCTCTGATCACCGAGCTTCTGCCCGAAGGCTGGATGTGCGGCGACGAGCATTTCTACGTCAACCCGACCGGTAATTTCGTCATCGGCGGCCCTGACGGCGATTGCGGCCTCACCGGGCGGAAAATCATCGTCGACACCTATGGCGGTGCCGCGCCCCATGGCGGCGGCGCCTTCTCCGGCAAGGACCCGACCAAGGTCGATCGCTCGGCCGCCTATATGTGCCGCTACCTCGCGAAAAACGTGGTCGCCGCCGGCCTCGCCACCCGCTGCACCATCCAGGTCAGCTACGCGATCGGCGTCTCCCACCCGCTCTCGGTCTATGTCGATCTCCACGGCACCGGCAAGGACGTGGAACAGGCCAAAATCGAGCGCGTCCTCCGCGAATCGGTCAACCTGACCCCGCGTGGCATCCGCGAGCATCTCCACCTCAACCGCCCGATCTACGTGCCCACCTCCGCCTACGGCCATTTCGGCCGCGAACCCGATGCCGAACTCGGCACCTTCACCTGGGAAAAGACCGATCTGGCCCCGACCCTGAAATCGGCGTTTGGACGTTAATCCAGCCATGGCGATCAAACCGCCGCCCGACCGTCTCTACGGTCGGGCGGTCGGCCACACCCTGCGCGCCCGTCAGGCCGAGCTGATCGAAACCCTGCTCCCCCGCCTGCGCTGGCCGGTCCCGTTCACCATCACGCCGCGGGAAACCTGGCTCGAAATCGGTGCCGGCGGCTTCGAACACGCCGAAGCCATCGCCCGCCTGCACCCCGAA
>JAQTXO010000222.1 GCA_028688765.1 Acidiphilium sp.
GCTTTCGCGCAGCCCCGCCCCGGTGATCCGGCGGAAGGTTGCCTTGGTCTGAAGCTCGCCGATCGTGGCACAGCCGGTGTAGCCCATGCCGGCGCGCAGGCCGCCGACCAGCTGGTGCACCACCGCCGAGGTCGGGCCTTTGTAACCGACCCGGCCTTCGATGCCTTCGGGGACCAGTTTCAGATTGTCCTTGATATCCTGCTGGAAATAGCGATCGGCGGAGCCGCGCGCCATCGCGCCGAGGCTGCCCATGCCGCGATAGGATTTGTAGGAGCGGCCCTGATAGAGAAACACTTCGCCGGGGGCCTCGTCGGTCCCGGCGAGCAGGGAGCCGACCATGACGCAGTCGGCCCCGGCGGCGAGGGCCTTGACCATGTCGCCCGAGGTGCGGACCCCACCATCGGCGATCGCCGGCACATCGGCGTCGTGGCAGGCGGCGGCGGTTTCCATCACGGCGGAGAATTGCGGCACACCGACGCCCGCGACCACGCGGGTGGTGCAGATACTGCCGGGACCGATACCGATTTTGATCGAATCAGCGCCTGCCTCGATCAACGCGGCGGCGGCTTCGGGGGTAGCGACATTGCCGGCGACGATCTGCACCGCATTCGATCGTTCCTTGATCCGGCTCACCGCGCGCATCACGCCCTGGGAGTGACCATGCGCGGTATCGACCACGATGACATCGACCCCGGCGGCGATCAGCGCATCGGCCCGGGCCGCGCCATCCTCGCCCACACCGGTCGCGGCGGCGACGCGCAGACGGCCGAATTCGTCCTTGTTGGCGAGCGGATGGGTTTCGGCCTTGTCCATATCCTTGACCGTAATCAGCCCGACGCAGCGATAGGCCTCATCCACCACCAGCAGCTTCTCGATCCGGTGCCTGTGTAGCAGGTGCCGCGCCATTTCCGGGCCGACATCGGCAGGCGCCGTGACCAGATTCTCGCGGGTCATCAATTCGTAGACTTTCGAACCGGGATCGGTCGCGAACCGGACATCGCGATGGGTCAGGATGCCGACGAGGCGCTTGGTCTCGCGCTCGACCACCGGAACGCCGGAAATCCGGTACTGCGCCATCAACCCCTGCGCATCCGCCAGCGTCTGATCGGGGTGGATGGTGAGCGGGTTGACCACCATGCCGCTCTCGAATTTTTTCACCTGACGGACCTGATCGGCCTGCTCCTCGATGGTCAGGTTCTTGTGAACCACCCCGATACCGCCCTGCTGGGCCATGGCGATCGCCATCTGCGCTTCGGTGACGGTATCCATCGCCGCCGAAATGAGCGGAATGTTGAGCCGGATGTTGCGGGTCAGCCGGGTTTCGGTGCTGACCGCACTCGGCAGAACCTCGGAATAGGCGGGGACCAGCAGAACATCGTCGAAGGCAAAAGCCTCAACGATGCGCGCCAAGCCGCGGGGCTGGGTAGTGGAATTCATGGGAGCCATGGTGCATCCTTGCCGGTTTGCGAACCTTGGCGATCCCTACTATCGGGCCGTTGCGGTTCCGGCAAGGCCGGGGGCGCAAATCGCCCCCGCGCCACCGGCACGGCTATGCTTCAGCCCTGACGAACGGGATGGGCGGCAGCCGGAACCGGATAATCGGCAAAAAGCAGTTTGGAGGGCGGCGGCAGCGCATTCGCCGGCCGGGCCGGTGCGGCGGGTACCGGCGCGAGCGTCTGCCCCGGTGCTTTACCAAGCGCGGTCGGCAACGGCGCGCAGGCATTGCCGCTGCGGCGGACGAAAACCCGGGTCTGCCCGTTCGGGCCGGGGATGATCTGCATCTGCTCGCTGCAGACGCCGCCGGGTCCACCGACGCTGACCATCGAAACCTGCATCATGCCGCCGGGCGCCGCACCCGGGGCGAAGCTCGTGGGCAGCGGCAGCGGCGCGAAGGCGATGCGCTGCAGCATCGCCATCTGCTGCTGCATTTGTTGCTGCATCTGGGCGATCTGCTGGAAAAAGGCCGCCGGCATCAGCATTGGCATGGGCTGGGGCACAGGGGCGAAAACCACCGGAACCAGCACCGCCTGCGGGGCAGCGGGGGCGGCGGCGAAGCTGATGGCCGGCAGGGCCACCGCCGCAGCGATCAGGGACAATCCAGAACGGATCATGGCGCACGCTCCTATCGAGGGTTGACGGACTTTACAGAGAATTGGCGGCCTTCGGCGAAAAATCCAGCGCGATCTCCGCGCATTTCGTTCACATCCACGCGCGCGGCGGCTCAGCGCGGGGCGTAGAAATCGCAATAGCCGCGTGGGCCGACCGGCCCGGCGATCAATTGGCAGCGTCCCGGCAGAGCCGGGTTCGGCGCGGGCAGATAGAACTGACATGTCGCGCAATCGGCACCGCCGGGGCCCGGCGCCGCCTGATACTGGGCGTCCTGACGGCTCGCGGGGTTATTGGCCACGCCGAGCCGGGTGGTGGCGAGCCAGACGAAACCGCCAAGGCCAAGGGTTACGCGGCGACGCTTGAGCATGACACAGGTTAAAGGTTGGCGACGGCGTGCTGCTTGGCGAGGAACCAGGCATCGACCGCCGCTTTCATCGACCCCGCGATACGCTGGCGGAACGCATTGGTCCGTAACGCCGCTTCGTCCTCCGGGTTGGACAGGAAGGCGGTTTCGACCAGAACGCTCGGGATCGCGGATGATTGCAGCACCGCGAAGGTCGCGTGGCGGGCGGGATTTTGCAGCATGTCGACATTGCGGGCGAGCGCGCCGACCATTTTCCGTTGCAGCAGCAGGGATTCCACCTTGGTGCTGTGCGCCATCAGGCTGAACAGGATGCGCCCGACCTGCGGCGAAACCCCCCGGAATGTCGGGTTGGAAATCCGCTCGACGCTGTTTTCCAGACCGGCGATTTTGGCGGCGAGCGGGTCCGACGCCCGGTTGGAGAAGGTATAGACGCTGGCACCGCGCACCGTGGTATTGGGGGCCACCGAATTGGCGTGCATCGAGAGAAACAGGGCGGCCTTGTGCTTTTCCGCGATATCGACCCGTGTCTGCAGGGGGATGAAAATATCCCTCGCCCGGGTCATGCGGACCTCGTAACCGCCCCGTTCGAGCGCATGGCGCAGATCCCACGCGGCGGAGAGGGCGATGTCCTTTTCGTAGAGATTGCCATTGCCGATGCAGCCGGGATCGCGACCGCCATGGCCGGGATCGATCATGACGAGGCGATTGCGGGTGGCTTCGCGATAGGCGGCGGGCGTGATCATGGCCGCGCGGTCGGGTCCGGCGGCGCGGGCCAGTGCCGATTGCATCCAGAGCGGCAGGCTGATCGTTGCCTTGACCCCGGCATCAAGCATGAAACGCCGTGAAAATGCCATCGTTAGTCTCCCGAAGCGAGCAAAGTGCTATTCCAAGCTGACGTGCCACCAATTTATCAGCAACGCACGTTAAAACATTGAGATTAACAGGGAGTTGATCGACCCGATCGAGGTATCCCCCCGATCCGGGGGTTGCGAAGGGTCGCAACAACTTGCGGCGGGCAGGACCACGCCATATGCAGGAGGAGAACATCATGGATCAGTTATGCGCGGACGCTTGGGACTCTATCTGGCGACATTGATCGCCTATCTGCTGATCGATGCGGTGTGGCTCACCCTCACCAGTTCGGCGATCTACCGGGCGACGCTCGGCGACATCATGCTGGCCGGGTTCAAACCGGTGCCGGCGATCGCGGTGTATTTGTTGCAGGTGCTCGGCTTGATGGTGTTCGTGATGCCGCGCGCGCGCGCCAGCGGGCGGGTCAGTTCGGCACTGATTTACGGGGCGGCGTTCGGGGTCTTCACCTACGGGCTGTACGATCTGACCAATCTCGCGACGCTGAAGCACTGGACGGTGGCACTCGCGATCACCGACATCGTGTGGGGCGGCGTCGTTTCGGGCCTTGCCTCGGTGATCGGGTGGCTGGTCGCTGGGCGGATGACGCGGCCGCGGCTGTTCAAGTAAAAGCCGCCCGGGACTGCCCCGGACGGCCTTCGGTCACGCGTCGTTATCAATCAGACCTTGGCGTGCTGGCCGGATTTCTTGTGGGCTTCGGTCGAATGCTTGTGCGCGCTCTCCGAATGGGTATGCGCCTTCTGCGAATGTTCGGCGCCCGTCTTGTGGTCGCCCTTGCCATGATGCTCGGCTGCGGTGTGGTGAGCCTTGGCAGCGTCTTCGTGAGCTTTGGCGGCTTGCTTATGACTGGCTTCGGCCATGATGGTTCTCCTCGTTGGTTGTTGTTCCGCAAACTGCGGCGATCCCGGAAGAGTTCCGCCCCGGGCGACGAGATCCGAAAGGAAAGGGATAAGTCGGCCCTGACCAATGCTGATCGTGGCGCAACAATTCGGGCCGAAGCGACGTCGAAGCAATGCACGAGGCGGTTACAAATATTTAGGAACGCACACCAAATATTGTCCGGACACTGATCGACTTCTGCAACTATCCTTCGCCCTGCGGTCGCTCGAACGCATCCTTCCCGTCGAACCGCTGCAGTTTTTCGACATGCATCCACGAGTGTTTCTGGCCGATCCGGCCAACGAGGTCGGCGATACCCTGGGGCGGATTGCCCTCGGCGGGGGTGAGCAGCATGAACCGGCAATCGAAATGATCGACCAGGAAGGTCTGTCCTCCGGTCGAGGGCCACACCTGAACCCCGCGATTGGAGATCGATTCCAGCCGCAGCGCGGTGCCTTCCGCGATGGCGGTGAGCGAATGGCCGAGCTCGGCGGCGGAGAGTTCGGTTTCGATAAATACGTCGATCCCGAGGAGTTCGCGCGATTTCGGCTCGGTATGCGCGGTCAGATTGGGCCACGGGGTGAGTTTCAGCGGACGATACTCACGCGAGGGCAGGTTGCTGGTGCGGCCCAGATTGGCGATCACCTGACCCACGAATTTCTCGGTGCCGACACCGTGGCCGCGCGGCGAAAGATCGCCGGTGAGGTTTTCGCCTTCGGCGAGGGTGATGAACAGCGCCTGCTCGATCGTGGTGGCGACCTCGAACGCCCCGATGTGGCGGAGCATCATGATCGCGGCGGAGAGCAGGGCGGTGGGATTGGCCAGGCCCTTGCCGGCGATCTGAGGTGCCGAACCGTGGACCGCCTCGAAGATCGCGGCATGGTCGCCAAGATTGGCGGAAGGCGCGATGCCGAGCCCGCCGACCAGTCCGGCGGCAAGGTCGGAAATGATATCGCCGTTCATGTTCGAGGTCACGATGACGTCGAATTGCTCGGGGGCGATCACGAGTTGATGGGCGCAGTTGTCGATGATGATGTGGTCCTGCGCGATGGTGGGATAGTCGGGACCGACCGCTTCGAACACCCGCTTCATCATGCCCTCGGTGAGTTTCATGATATTGGCCTTGGTGGCGCAGGTAACTTTCCTGCGGTCCTCCGCGAGAGCGAGGCCGAAGGCGGCGCGGATGATGCGCTCGCAGCCCGGGCGGGTCATGAGTTTGAGGCACTGCGCGACATCGGGCGTCTGCATGTGCTCGATGCCGGCATAGACGTCCTCGACGTTTTCACGGACGATGACCATGTCGATGCCCCGCCCGGTGAAGGGGGTCTTGATGCCGGGCAGTTCGCGGACCGGGCGGATATTGGCGTAGAGTTCGAAATGCTTGCGCAGCGTGACGTTGGCCGATTTCGCGCCATAGCCGACCGGGGTTTCCAGCGGGCCTTTCAGCGCGAGGCGATTTTTCGCGA
>JAQTXO010000223.1 GCA_028688765.1 Acidiphilium sp.
CCGGCGACGGCGGCGCGGAAGGCGCCGAACAATTCGCGGCCGACGCCGTGGTGGTTGGCCGAGAGGTCGATTTCGGGCAGGGGCCGGGCGGCGAATTCGGCGGGGTCGATCAGGACGGCGAGGGTGCCGGCGACACAGTCGAGCCGGATCATGTCGCCGTCGCGGATTTTGGCGAGCGGGCCGCCGCGCGCACATTCGGGGGTGACGTGGATGGCGGCGGGGATTTTGCCCGAGGCGCCGGACATCCGGCCATCGGTGACGAGACCGATTTTGAAGCCGAGATCCTGCAGCACGCCGAGCGGCGGGGTGAGTTTGTGCAGTTCCGGCATGCCGTTGGCGGTGGGGCCCTGATGGGTGACGACGGCGATGAAATCGCGGTGGAGGTCGCCGGATTTGAAGGCGGCCTGAAGCTCCTCCTGGCTGCGGAATACGAGGGCGGGGGCTTCGACGATGCGGTGTTCGGGCTTGACGGCGGAGATTTTCGCGACCGCCTCGCCGAGATTGCCGTGCATGATTTTCAGCCCGCCATCGCGGCTGAACGGGTCGGCGGCGTCGCGCAGGATGGACGTGTCGGCACTTTTGGCGGGGGCGGGCTTCCAGCGGAGCGCGCCGGCTTCGAGGGTGGGCTGGTCGCGGTAGGCTGCCATGCCGTCGTTGCTCCAGACGGTGCGGGCATCGCCGTGGAGGAGCCCGTGGTCGAGCAGGGAGGCGATCAGCACCGGCATGCCGCCGGCCTGCTGGAACTGGTTCACATCCGCCGGGCCGTTGGGGTAGATGCGGGTGAGCGAGGGCACCACGTCCGACAGGTCGGAGAAATCGTGCCAGTTGATGTGGATGCCGGCGGCGCGGGCCATGGCGACGAGGTGGATGGTGTGGTTGGTCGAGCCGCCGGTGGCGAGCAGGCCGACCATGCCGTTGACCACCGCGCGTTCGTCGATCATTTCGCCGACGGGGGTAAAGGCGTTGCCGCGCGCGGTGATTTCGAGAATGCGGCGTGCTGCCGCCTCGGTCAGGGCATCGCGCAGGGGCGTGTCGGGGTTGACGAAGGACGCGCCGGGCAGATGCAGGCCCATGATTTCCATAAGCATCTGGTTGGAATTGGCAGTGCCGTAGAAGGTGCAGGTGCCGGGGCTGTGGTAGGACGCGGCTTCGGCTTCGAGCAGTTCGGCGCGACCGATCTTGCCTTCGGCGGCGAGCTGGCGAATCCGGGATTTTTCCGGGTTGGAAATGCCCGAGGGCATCGGGCCGGCGGGGACGAAGATCGACGGCAGGTGGCCGAAGCTGAGGGCGGCGATGACCAGGCCGGGGACGATTTTATCGCAGACGCCGAGCAGGAGCGCGCCGTCGAACACATCGTGCGAGAGGGCGATGGCGGTGGCCATGGCGATGACGTCCCGCGAGAAGAGCGAGAGTTCCATGCCTTCGCGGCCCTGGGTGACGCCATCGCACATGGCGGGGACGCCGCCGGCGACCTGGGCGATGCCGCCCGCGCCGCGGATCGCGGTTTTGATCAGGTCGGGGAAGCGTTCGAACGGCTGGTGGGCGGAGAGCATGTCGTTGAACGAGGTGACGATGGCGATGTTGGGTTTGTCGTCGCGCTTGAGATCGGCCTGATCGGCGGGCGGGCAGCCGGCGACGGCGTGGGCGAGGTTGGCGCAGCCGACGGCGCTGCGATGGACGCCGCGGCGGGCGGCGGTTTCGATCCGGGCGAGGTAGGCGGCACGGCTCGCCGCGCTGCGCGCGCGGATCCGGTCGGTCACGCGGGCAATGTTCTCGTTCAGCATGGCGGTACCTCGCTTTCCAACATGATGTCAGTCACCGGGATAGTCGCCGGCTTGTTCGTCGAACCAGGTGCGGCCATCGCGCACGATCATGGCGATGGCTTCGGAGGGTCCCCAGGTGCCGGCGGTGTAGAGTTTCGGGCGTTCGCCGGATTGTTTCCAGGCATCGAGGATGCTTTCGGTCCATTCCCAGGCGGCTTCGACCTCGTCGCGGCGCATGAACAGGGTGGCGTTGCCGCGCACCACGTCCATCAGCAGACGTTCGTAGGCGTCGGGCAGGTGGCCCTTGAAGGTTTCGGCGAAGCTGAGATTGAGCGGGGCATTGCGCAGGCGCAGGCCACCGGGGCCGGGTTCCTTGGTCCAGAGATGGAGGCGGATATGCTCGTTGGGCTGGACCCGGATGACGAGACGGTTGGGCTGGGCCTGATCGGAGCCGGTCGGGAAGATCCAGTAGGGGACGGGTTTGAACTGGATGACGATTTCCGAGACTTTCTCAGGCAGGCGCTTGCCGCTGCGCAAATAGAACGGCACGCCGGCCCAGCGCCAGTTTTTCACCTCGACCTTGAGGGCGGCGAAGGTTTCGGTGGTGGTGCCGGGGGCGATGTCCTTTTCCTCGGCATAGGCCTTGACCGGGCCGCCCTTGATGGCGCCGGCGCGGTACTGGCCGCGCACGGTTTTGGTCGAGATTTCATTTTGCGTGATGGGGGCGAGGGATTTCAGGACCTTGATTTTTTCGTCGCGCACCGCCTCGCGTTCCAGGGTCGAGGGCGGTTCGATCGCGACGAGGCAGAGCAACTGCATCAGGTGGTTCTGGATCATGTCGCGCATCGCGCCGGTATGGTCGTAATAGCCGCCGCGCTCCTCGACGCCGACGGTTTCGGCCACCGTGATCTGGACGTGGTCGATGCCGTTATGGTTCCAGACCGGCTCGAACAGGGAGTTGGCGAAGCGCAGGACCAGCAGGTTCTGCACGGTTTCCTTGCCGAGGTAGTGATCGATCCGGAAGATGTTGCGCTCTTCGAACACCGCGCCGACGCGGTCGTTGATTTCGCGGGCGGAGGCGAGGTCGTGGCCGATCGGCTTTTCGAGGACGATGCGGGTTTCCGCGGTCTGGAGTTTGTGGGCGTGGATGTTGTCGGCGATGAGGCCGTAAAGCTCCGGCGAGGTCGCGAGGTAGAACACCCTTATGGCGCGCGGTTCATGGTTCAGGAGCTTCGCGAGGTCGGCCCAGCCGCGTGCGGCGGTGGCGTCGCACGAGACGAAATGGAGCCGGTCGAGGAACCGCTTGAGGGCGGTTTTGTCGAGCGCGTCGGGTTCGACGAATTCCTCAAGGCTTTTCTGGACCAGGGTCTGGAAGGCCTTGCGGGTCATTTCGGCGCGGGCGGAGCCGATGATGCGCGAGGTTTGGGGCAACTGGCCGTCGAGGTCGCGATGATACAAAGCGGGCAGGAGCTTGCGTTTGGAAAGATCGCCGGTGCCGCCGAACACGATGTAATCGAAAGGCTCGATGGTCGGGTGGTTGAAATTCATGGAATCAAACCTGTTTGCACTGCACAATCATATAGGCCCCTGCCCTGCCCGACTCAACTCAACTCAACTCAACTCAACTCGGTAATGTTCGGCGGGGTTCAGCTCATCCAGTTGCCGCCGTCGACGTTGAGGGTTTGCGCGACGACGTATTCGGCGTCGTCCGAGGCGAGGAAGATTGCGGCACCGACCAGATCTTCGGGCCTGCCCATGCGGCCATAGGGCACTGCAAGGCCGACCTGACGCTTTTTTTCGCCGAGCGGCAGGTTTTCGTAGCGGGCGAACAGGGCATCGACCTCGGCCCACATCGGGGTATCGACCACGCCGGGGGCGATGCCGTTGACGCGGATGCCGTGGCGGATGAGGTCGAGCCCGGCGGATTGGGTGAGGCTGATCACCGCCGCCTTGCTCGCGCAATAGACGCCGACCAGCGCCTCCCCTCGCCTGCCCGCCTGCGAGGCCATGTTGACGATGCGGCCCCGTTTGCCCGCCGCGATCATCTGGTTCGCGATGGCCTGAAGGGTGAACAGCAGGCCTTTGACGTTCACCGCGAACACGCGGTCGTAGCTGGCTTCGGTGATGTCCGCGATCGGGGCGAGGTCGAAGATCGCGGCGTTGTTGACCAGAATGTCGAGTCCGCCGCGTTGCGCGGTGAAGGCGGCGAAATCGGCGATCGATGCCGATTTCGCGACATCGAGCACGCAGGCGTGGGCGTTGGGGCCGAGGGCTTCGGCGGCTGCGGTCGCGGCCTCGATGGTGCGATCGGCGATGCAGACCGTGGCGCCTTCGGCGATGAAGCCGGCGGCCATCGCGCGGCCGATGCCGCCGGCACCGCCGGTGATGGCGGCGTATTTTCCTGCGAGGCGCATGATGTTGTCCTTACCAGACGCAGTAGCCGCCATCGGCGAGCACGATCGAGCCGGTCATGAGGCTCGATGCGTCCGAGGCGAGGAAGTGGACGACCGAGGCGATCTCGTGGGTCTGGCCGACCCGGTGCATCGGCGTCATGTCGAGCCAGATGCGGTTGAGTTCGTCATCCTCCATGCCGAAGCGGGTCAGCGGCGTGTCGATATAGGTGGGGGCGACCGCGTTGACCCGGACGCCGCGATCGGCCCATTCGCCCGCGAGGGAGCGGGTGAGGTGATGCACCGCGGCTTTCGAGGCGTTGTAGAAACTCTGTTTCTGCGGCTTGTTGGAAATGAAGCCGGACATCGAGCCGATATTGACCACGACGCCGCTGCGACGCGCGAGCATGGGCTTGCCGAAGGCGCGGGCGCAGTAGAACGTGCCGTTGAGGTTGACGTTGATGACGTCGAGCCAGTGTTCGTCGGTGGTGTCTTCGGCGGCGGTGCCGGAGCGGGCGATGCCGGCATTGTTGACCAGGATGTCGATCGAGCCGAGTTTTTCGTTCAACGCGGTCGCGGCGGTGTTGACCGCTGCACTGTCGGTCACGTCGAGGACGATGCTTTCGGCGGAATAGCCGAGTTTGGCGAGGCTGGCCTTGCCTTCCTCGCAGACATTGGCGTCGCGGTCGGCGATGACGACGTAGGCGCCGGCTTCGGCGAGGGCTGTCGAACAGGCGAGGCCGATGGCGCGGCCACCGCCGGTGACGACGGCGTTACGGCCTTTGAGACTGAATTTTTCGAGATACATCTTTAGTCCTCTGGGTTGGTCCACTGGGTTGGTCTTCTGGGGAACTGGCAGTCTTCACTCAGTGAAGATGGAACTCCCGCCGGAGCAGGGCTTTGCCGTCCGGTCCGAACAGGAGCGAGCGGTCGCCGCGCGGGGCGAGGGTGACGGCATCGCCCATGCGGACACCCGCGAGATCGTCGGCCTTGACGATCAGGAGGCGGCCATCGGGGCGTTTGACGTAGACGAGGGTTTCGTTGCCGAGATGCTCGACGAAATCCGCGACGCCGCCGATCGGGCCGTCTGTGACCAGGGCCGTGTGCTCGGGGCGCATGCCGACGGTGACGCGGGTGCCGGGGGCGACGTTGACGCGGTCGGCGACGAGGGTGACGCTGCCGGCATCGTCGAGCGTGACATCGACGTGCCGGTCGTCCCGCGCGGTGACGACGCCTTCAAGCAGGTTCATTTTCGGCGAGCCGATGAAGCCGGCGACGAAGAGGTTGGCGGGGTTGTTGTAGAGTTCGAGCGGGCTGCCGACCTGCTCGACGATGCCGGCGTTGAGCACCACGATGCGATCGGCCATGGTCATCGCCTCGATCTGGTCGTGGGTGACGTAGATCATGGTGGTCTGGAGCTGCTTGTTCAGCTTGACCAGCTCGGTGCGCATCTGCACGCGCAGCGCGGCATCGAGGTTCGAGAGCGGTTCGTCGAACAGGAAGCCCTTGGGGTTGC
>JAQTXO010000224.1 GCA_028688765.1 Acidiphilium sp.
GTGGACGCTGGTTTCATGGGTGTTCCTGACCTGCGGGATCTGTTTCGGTTCGCTGTGGTCCTATTATACGCTCGGCTGGGGTGGGTTCTGGTTCTGGGACCCGGTGGAGAACGTCGCGCTCCTGCCCTGGCTGACCGGCACCGCGCTGATCCATTCGGCCATCGTGGTCGAGAAGCGCGAGGCGTTGAAGACATGGAGCGTGCTGCTCGCCATCGCGACCTTCTCGCTCAGCCTGTGCGGCACGTTTCTGGTGCGATCGGGCCTGCTGAACTCGGTGCATGCTTTTGCGGCTTCGCCTAATCAGGGGTTGTTCATTCTGGTGCTGCTGGCGCTGACGATCGGCGGGTCGCTCCTCCTGTTCGCGATCCGCGCGCCGGTGCTGACAGCGACCGGGATGTTCGCGCCGGTTTCGCGCGAGGGGGCGTTGATTTTGAACAACGTGTTCCTGTGCATTATCGCCGCCGTGGTGTTCACCGGCACGATGTATCCGCCGTTCGTGGATCTGGCGCTGGGCATGCAGCTCTCGGTGGGCGCACCCTTTTATGATCAGGCGGTGCTGCCGCTGGTGGCACCGTTGATCCTGGCGATGGCGGTCGGGCCGATGCTGCCGTGGAAGCGCGGCGCGATCGGGCCGGCGCTGGCGAAGCTGTGGTACGGGGCGGTCGCCGCGCTGATCGTGTTCGGCTATTTCATGTTCAAGAGCCATTTCATCGCCGCTCTCGGGCTGGCGGGCGCGACCTGGGTGATCATCGGCGCGTTCATCGACCTCGGTGAGCGGGTGCGGTTGTTCCGGGTGCCGTTGCGGCAATCGATCTCGCGGCTGACCACGATTCCGCGTGCTTCGATCGGCGCGGCGCTCGGGCATCTCGGGTTCGGGGTGGTGGTGCTCGGCATCGCGGGGATGACGCTGCGGGTGCATACCGTGACCGTGCTGCATCCGGGCCAGTCGGTTGATCTCGGTGGGTTCAACTGGAAACTCGAATCGATCGTTCCGGCGTCCGGCCCGAATTACACCGCGCGGCTCGCCACCATCAAGGTGACGCGACATGGCAAGCTGGTGATGATGATGCATCCGGAACGGCGGTTCTTTACTGCCGAAAAGGTCAAGACCGTGGCGGCGGCGATCCAGACCAACGGGGTGCGGAACATGTTCGCGACGTTTGCCGGTGAGGATAACAGCGGCGGGGGCGAATTCCGCTTCAATGTTCATCCGTTCGCGCCGGAAATCTGGATCGGCGGGTTCATCATGGCGTTGGGCGGGGCGATATCGTTGAGCGATCGTCGCTTCCGGATCGGCGCACCGGCCCGGGCCAAGGCGCGCAAGCCTGCCGGTTCGGCGACGGTCTGAGCCGGTTGCATGGACGCCAAGCTCTCCCGCCGCCTGTTGTTCGGCATTCCGCTCGCGACGGTTGCGGTCGGGGGCGTGGGGTTTTTTGCGTTGCTCGAACGCATGGGCAAGGGGACCTATAACCCGCAGGCGTTCAACAACCCGCTGGTCGGGCGCAAGGTTCCCGCATTCACCCTGCCGGGAGTCGATGGCCATAAGGGGTTCGATCAGGCGGCGGTGATGACGCAGCCGCGCCCGTTGCTGGTGAATTTTTTCGCCTCATGGTGCGTGCCATGCGCGGGCGAGGCGCCGTATCTCGATGCGATCGCGAAGGCGGGGCTCGATATCTGGGGGATTGCCTATCAGGACAAGGCGGCGGCGCTGGATTTGTACCTTGCGAAATACGGCAACCCCTATCGCCGGCTGGCCAGCGATCGTTCCGGGCGGGTCGCGATCAACTGGGGGGTATATGGCGTGCCGGAGAGCTTCCTGATCGCACCGGGGGGCGAGGTGCGCTGGCATACCGCCGGACCGCTGTTTCCCGAGATCATCGAGGATCAGCTCAAGCCGGCCCTGCAACAACTCACATGAAGTCGCGCCTATGAAACGCCTGCTGATTTTATGCGCCGTCGGCCTTGGGCTGGCCTTCGGTATCGCCGCCGCCGATACGCCGACCACGATCAAGCGGGATGGCGTGGTTCTGACGCTGCCGCAGGAGAAACGCGCCGAGGTGATCGGGGATAAGCTGCGCTGTCTGGTCTGCCAGAACGAGACCGTCGAGAATTCGGCGGCCGGGCTGGCCAAGCAGTTTCGCGGCATCATCCGGCGGCGGGTGGTGCGGGGCGAGACCAACAAGCAGATCATCGATTTCATGGTGCATCGCTACGGGATTTTCGTTCTGCTCAAGCCGCCGTTGATCCCGCTGACGTTTTTGCTTTGGTTCTCGCCGGCGATCGCGCTGGTGCTGGGGCTGATGGTGCTGTTTTTCGCGCGGCGTCGCAAGCAGGCCGAGCCGGCTTCTCTTTCGCCTGACGAGCATGACCGTCTGAAGGAACTTCTTTCGTGATCTGGCTTTGGATGGCGCTGCTTGCGCTGCTTGCCGTGGCGCCGATCGGCTATGTCTGGGCGCGGCGCGGCACGGTGCGTTACCGGCGCGAGACGGCGGTGGCGCTGCATCGGGCGCAACTCGATGAGATCGAACGGGATCGGGCCGATGGCCGGTTGCCGGAATCCGAGTTCCAAGGGGCGCGGCTCGAAGTGCAGCGGCGCCTGCTGGCGGCGGATGCGATTCCCGAGCCGGAGGCCAATCGGAGTGCGCGCGGGCTGTTGATCGTGACGTTGGTGGCCGTGCCGATTGCCGCGTTGGCTTTGTTCGTGCCGTTCGATATGCCGTTCATTCCCTCCGAGCCGCATTCGGCGGTGATGAAGGCGGTGCATGAGGCGGATTCCAAGGACGATGCGCTGATCGCTGCCTTGCAGCGCAAACTCGCCGAAATTCCGCCCAATTCGCCGCGCGCGCGGCAGGGTTATCTGCTGCTCGGGCAGGCGCTGGTCAGTCAGCACAAGCTGGCCGAGGCGGCGAAGGCGTGGAACGTCGCGCTGAGCATGAAGTTCAATGCGACTCTGGCCGCCGAAACCGCCGAGGCGGAAACCGAGGCGGCGGGACATGTGACGCCGGGGGCCGCGCAATTGTTCCATCAGGCGCTTGCCAAGGCACCGGCCAATGCGCCGTGGCGCTCGCTTGCCGAGCAGCGGCTGCGTGAGGCCGCCGTGACCTTGCCGGCGACGCCGGGCGGGGCCACATCAACACCATGAGCGAGAAACCGAAAGATCCACCGCCGCCCCCGCCGAAACCCATGCCGAAGGAAATCGGCGGACCGAAAGGGCCCGAGCCGACCCGGTACGGCGATTGGGAACGCAACGGGCGCTGCACCGACTTTTAAGGCGGGATGTTTCGGCCTGCGGTGTTCCGACAGCTGTTTAAATTTTGCTCAACCGTCTGCGGTTCGCGGCAAGCTTGCGTTGATACAGTTTGGTGATCCGCGCGGCACCACCATCGGCGCTGCCGATCGCGCGTAGCGCGATAGCGTGACTTTGGCCGAGGGCGCGCATCTTTTCGCTGATCATCAAATGTGCCTCGGCCTGACCCGCCGCACCACCCGCCGCGATCTTGACGAGGCGCATGGCGATGACGGCCTGGGCGTCCATCGTCATTCTGGTGGTCTGCCACATCAGGTTGAAACCGTAGGTCGGGTTCATCCACGGGAGTGCTGCGCGTTTTGTCATGGATGATAAATGACGCGGCGCAGCGAAGAGTTCAACCGGAATCGCGGGAGGCGACCAGTTTGATCGGGGGTTGGGCGAGCGGGTTGCGGCCGGGAACGCGGTGGCGGTAGGCGAGGGCTTCCGCGATGTCGGCTCGACGGACGGAATTGGCACCCGCAAGGTCGGCGATGCTGCGCGCCACCCGCAGAATTCGGGTGAAGCCGCGCGCGGACAGCCGCAGTTTTTCCGCTGCGTGCTCGACGAAACCTTTGGCGTCGGGGAGCAGTTCGATCATGTCGCCCGGCGCTTCGGCGTTGTTGGCGGCGGCATCGCCGTAGCGCTCGCGCTGGGCGGCCCGGGCGGTGGCGATGCGCGATGCGATGAGTGCGGTGGTCTCGCCGATCGGGGCGTGGAGCAACTCGGCCGGGGTTACCGGGCTCATTTCGATGACGATATCGATGCGGTCCATCAGCGGTCCGCTGATTTTGCCCTGGTAGTCCTCGCCGCAGCGAGGGGCGCGACCGCAGGCGCGGGCAGGGTCGAACAGATAGCCGCAACGGCAGGGGTTCATTGCCGCGATCAGCTGGAACCGGGCGGGGTAGGTGACATGCGCCGCCGCGCGGGCGACGGTGGTGCGCCCGGATTCCAGCGGCTGGCGCAGGGCTTCGAGGGCGGCGCGGGGGAATTCGGGGAACTCATCGAGGAACAGCACGCCCCGATGCGCGAGCGAGATTTCGCCGGGCTTCGCGCGGTTGCCGCCCCCTGCGATCGCCGCCATGCTCGCCGAGTGATGCGGTTCGCGGAACGGCGGACGTGTGACCAGGCGCCCTTCGTGCAGCATCCCCGCCACACTGTGGACCATGCTGACCTCCAGGGCCTCGCGCGGGCTCAGATCGGGCAGGAGGCCGGGGATACGCGCCGCCAGCATCGACTTGCCGCCGCCGGGCGGGCCGATCATCAACAGGTTGTGCCCGCCCGCCGCGGCGATTTCCGCGGCGCGGCGTACGACGGTCATGCCACGGATATCGGCCATGTCCGGACCGTTCGGCCCGGTCTCGATCGGGCCGCGCGCGGGGGATGCCAGCACGGCGTCGCCCTTGAAATGGTTGATCAGGGTCAGGAGATCGGGCGGGGCCAGTACGCCGATCTCGCCGGCCCAGCTCGCTTCGGCGCCCTGGGATTGCGGGCAGATCAGGCCGAGATCGCGTGCGCCGGCCGCGATGGCCGCCGGGAGTATGCCGGCGACCGGGGCGAGCCTGCCATCGAGCGACAATTCGCCGAGGGCGGCGAACTGCGCCATTTCTTCGGCGGGGAGGATGTCCATCGCGGTCAGGACGCCCAGCGCGATCGGCAGGTCGAAATGGCTGCCCTCCTTGAGCAGATCGGCCGGGGCGAGGTTGACCAGGATGCGCTTGGGCGGCAGGGCGAGGCCCATGGCGGTGAGGGCGGCGCGCACCCGCTCGCGCGATTCGCCCACGGCTTTGTCCGCCAGTCCGACGATCAGGAAGAGCGGCAGGCCCGGGCGATCTGCACCTGGACCTCGACGGGGAGGGCGTCGATCCCGGAGAACGAAAACGTCTGGACCCGGGCGATGCTCATGCGGCCTTCAGCAGCCCTTCACGCCGGAAACTGAGCCATGCCCCTTTGCCGATGATGATGTGGTCGTGCAGCGTCACGTCGAGCAGGGCGATCGCGCGCTGGACTTCACGGGTCATTTCGATGTCCTCCCGCGAGGGGGAGGGGTCGCCGCTGGGGTGGTTGTGCACCAGGATGAGCGCGGTCGCGTGGGTTTCGAGCGCCCGCTTGACCAGCTCGCGCACGTAGACCTGGGTGTGGTTGATCGTGCCGCGCGAGGCGATTTCGTTGGCGATCAGGCGGTTGCGGTTGTCGAGATAGAGGACGCGGAACTGCTCGATGGTCTCGCGCGCCATGGCGATGGTGAGGTAGTCGATCAGCCGGTCCCAGTTGTTCAGCACCGGCATGGCGGCGAGTTCGGTTTGCGCGAGGCGCAGCGCGGAGGCGTGGATCAGTTTTATCGCCGCGCCGCTGTGGACGCCAATCCCCTCC